>JARRLM010000295.1:0-4298 GCA_037386985.1 Acidobacteriota bacterium
TCACCCCCTTCTCCCTATTCAGTTTCAGGGGAACTCTATCGCAGCCTGTCGGCGCTGGCACACCGCCGAAAAATACCTTTGACAACGCACGTCGCTGAAACAGAGTCAGAAATTCAGTTCCTGGAAACAGGGACCGGTGAATTCCGTGACTTTCTTCAAGCTTTAAACGTTTTCCCAACAGGCTGGAATCCTCCGGGCCTTCATCCCATATCCTATCTTCATTCGTTGGGCGTATTAGGACCGAACTGTCTATTGATTCACTGTAATTACATGGATCCAGACTCGATAGACCTGGTGGCCAAATCAGGCAGTTCTATTGCCTACTGCCCTCGAAGCCATGCCTTCTTCGACCATCCGCAGCATCCCGTTAGAGAGCTGCTTGACGCCGGTATAAATATTACTCTGGGAACGGATTCACTGGCGAGCAACACCACTCTCAGCATGCTCGATGAAATTCGCTTTCTTTACAAAGAGCGGAAGGACCTCAAATCGGAGGAAATATTGAAGGCGGCAACCATAAACGGTGCCAAAGCTCTGAATTATGGAAACAGTATCGGGACTCTGAAGTCCGGCTGTCGGGCAGACATGACGGTTCTTGAAGTGCCTCCAAATATGAAGCCCTATCGGGTGCCGGATCAGATTCTCGAAGGGGCGGGAAAATGTATAGGTACTGTTGTTGAGGGACGGATAGCATTCAAACAGATCGCTGCATGTTGAACGTGCGAACATATGAACGTGTGAACGTATGAACGTGCGAGCGTCATCTGACGGTAGTTCGATTTTGACTCAACGAAGTCGGAAAACTGACGCAGCGGCAACGTTTGATATTTGACGTTCGACGTTCGACCGTTGACTGTTGTAATACTGTAGATGAACAGTACCTGTAGATGCTAAACTTTAGCTTCCGGAAAAGATAATGAAAAGACAACGATCCCCACTCAGAAAATATCTATTCTATGGATTGACCCTGGTACTGACATCCGCACTCGTCTTACTGGTTATACAGGGCCGCCGCCTGGAAAAAGAACAGATGCGCCAGGGCGATGGAAACATACAGAAATTCACGTCGACGCCCATACGGGTTCTTTCTCCGCAGGACCTTAATATCCTGAACTCTTCCATGACACTCGAACCTGCGAATATTTCAGGGGAGTTGTCCGTCGCCAGGCACAATATCGAAATTTATAATGCCGGCACCGTGTCCTATTGTGAAATACAGTTAAGATTGGATTATCTGGATGCGAATGGAGAAGTAATCGCGTCAATACCCTACGGCATTAAATATTCGATACCTCCAGGTGATACATTTGTGTCAAAAGATGTGTTGATGCCAAAAATCCCTGACGCTACCGTCGAATGCCGTCCGTCTATTGTTTACGGGGACTTCGAAACGGTTGAAAGTGAACGGGCGCAATAATTCGGGCAATGTTCGGCCCTACGCTCCCGGTTTCTTTAAGCGGAGCCGGTAACTCATTTTTACAAAAGACCCCATCTGATTGACAGAAAATATCGATTGTGGTAGCGTAAGCAGCAGGCTGTGTATGCCGGATTATGTTGCGCATCCTTAAATATGAGGAACGCTGGCAATGAAGTTCATGTTCCGGATTCTTCCCCCAATTCTGCTCGTCCTGAGTCTATCTGCAGTTCCATCCATTACGGCCAGTGAGTTGAACAGCGGCCGCATATCGGGAAGTATAAGAAACCCCTCGGGAAGTCCTCTTCGAGACGCATTCATTAATATCTTTAAGTCAGCAACGCAGAAAGAATTCTTAAAGATCACCCGTGTTCGCAGTAATAAGGACGGGCTTTTCCGTGTCTCCAATCTGACTCCGGGTGTCTATTTCATGAAGGTTTCACACGAAGGATACCAGGCCGTCTCCACGGAAATTTTTGAAGTCGGATCCAATCGGACGACTACGCTTAATATCTCACTTCAACATCTCATAAATTACATCTCAAACGAAGACGATCCGCGCAACTGGAATTTAAAAACAGTCATGCGCAGTTCATCGGATCGCCGCATGATATTCAGGTATCTATCTGCCCGTGGCCCGGACTTCGATGCAGGGGAAGCATCGCCGTTTTCCCGCAACGCTACAATGAGATTAGCCTCGAATACGTTCCTTGGAAATCAAAAACACCTGAACCGTCACCAGACGAGCCCAAACGGCATCGTCACCAATTTCGCTTTTGCAGAGCCGTTAAGCCGAAACAGCAGAATGATTTTTTCGGGTCAGTTCGATTACGGAAGAAGCTCTTTCTGGAGAATGCGGGATACCATTCACTATCGTTCCGATGACAGCCACGACTATAAAGTGTCTTTCGGTTTTGGACGAATGAACCTGGACTATCCAGGGAAGGATTCTCTAGAAGCATCGCTCACTCCTGAAGATCAAAATTCAGGGGGATCCTGGGTTCGGACAATTGCATTCGGCCTCGAAGCAACCACGAGGTTTCACGATATACTGGCAATCAATTACGGTTTTGACTATTCGCGCCTGTATTACGGAAAGAACCAAAGTTTTGTCTATCCGTCTCTCGAGATAGTTTTGTCTCCATCAAAAGGTTGGTCCGTCACAACCTCTTTCACTTCCAGACATAAACGGGATAGAAACAGCGTGATGCTGTCAACGGGAGAAGTGCTGGATCTTTCGGAACCTACATTAATCACAGTCGCTGGAGACAGTGTCAGTATGAGTCAGGTCAGGCACTCCGAAATAGCGATAGAGAAGACCATCTCTCGGGATACCGCTTTAGAAGTGGCTGTATATCGGGATAACCTGTTGGGACCGGGAATGCCGTTGATGATCACGACAATTACGCCCGAGAATCAGTCATCCAGGGTCATAAATCTGAATGAAGACCGGTCCAGCCAACAAGGTATGCGCATCACGCTGGATCGTCGGATTCTCTTCAACCTGGATGGTTCTCTCACCTATGGGTATGGGGAAGCTACAAATGTTATAGATGTTGCCGAATCCATACCGATCCGCACCCTCAACAGCTTATTCCGGGCATATACAAGACAGCAGTTTCACCATTCGATCACAGGACAGCTTGATGCGACCATCCCGAATACGCACACCAACCTGCTGACGACCATACACTGGTACCCCGGAAACACCCTTTCCCCGATAGATTGGCTTTCCGATTCGATGGAAATCGGATCGAAGTCTCTGAATTTCGAAATTCGCCAGTTGATCCCGGTTCAGAATTTTCTCATTGATACAGGGCGCTGGGAAATTCTGTTAGACCTTCGAAATGTATTAAATCAAGGGGAAAAAGTTATTCCAGCCGCCGAAGGCGTTGTTGTGTTGAATCGTAATCCCCGTTCACTCCGTTTCGGCCTCAATCTTAATTTCCACTAATTAAATTTTTCCTGCTTCTTTATCTGATTTCCAGGTAGGAATGCTATGAATATTACTCGGTATGATTTTTATTTGGAGGATTAATCCGGATGGTTCAAAATATTGGATAGATGGATTCAAGATGTTGAAGTGCGTTGAATTTCAGTCAGGGTAAATCTGTCCATCAATTTTAAAGCTTTTGTATGCAATGAATTATCGTAATACACATTCCGGTGTCCTCTTAGATGTCTGGAATATGAATTGCGTCTCGTTTTATGCAGCAATCACAAAGGGATAAATATGTCTGTATGAACATCTACCCGGTACCATTCAGGTTCATCGCTACTGCACTGTTAAGCGGGATTCTTCTACTCGTCGGAATAATGAACCTGCGCGACCGTGCTCTTTGGACCGAACCGGCGGATGGTGTTTTCTGGACCGAGGATCACGGAAGACTCACTGCAGAGGAAATTAAACCGGACAGTCCTGCAGGAAGAGCAAATATCCTTCCTGGAGATCAGTTACAGTCAATCAATAACGGGTCTCGAAGCATCACCTTGCAGCTCGAAGCTAAAGGTGTTCTCACTCCCAGCGACGGCTTCCGTACAGTTCTTGCATTTCTCCATCTCAGCATCGGGCTATTCGTTCTCTTCAAGGCAGGCCGGTCGGCGCTATCCTACCATTTTTATTTTATTTGCCTGGCCGCTTTTGTCTTATATCTCTACAGTTATACGACCAGGCTAAACGCCCTTGACTTGTGGGTATACAGCTTTTCTGTTCTGGCAGTTCTCCTTCTGCCGGCACTTCTCGTTCATTTCTGCCTCCGTTTTCCCTCCGAATCACCCGTTAAAATTCACCCATTACCGATTTATATACCAGCCCTTTTCCTAATCACACTGCAGGTCCTCTGGCTCACAGGACACCTGGCATCGATAGGATTGCCACGTACGG
>JARRLM010000296.1:0-4476 GCA_037386985.1 Acidobacteriota bacterium
CCAACCTTCACCCGGTGGCGAATCCTGTTGTGGCCTCCGACGGCTCCCTTATCTCTACCATAAGCGGCGGGCGCGGTCAGCAGATTTCCCAGCCTTTGGTGCGCATTACACGGCAGGGTGACAAGATTCCGTTCGATTGCGAAATAATGAATCCGACAGGGCTGGCATTTTCAGAGGATGGGCAGCTCTATATAACCAGCCGCAACGATGGGACAGTGCTTCGATACACCGATTTTGAAACCCTCGAGGTAATAGCGGATGACCTCGGCGTTCCCTGCGGAATAGCATTTGATTCGAAAGGAGTCCTCTACGTAGGAGACCGGACCGGCAAGATATACAGGATAGACTCTTCCGGCAATAAAGAAGAATTCGTCAATTTGGAGCCGAGTATTGCCGCCTATCACCTGGCTGTCGATGCAGAGGATCGCCTTTATGTAACAGGCCCTACCTTTTCAATGAGAGACAATCTGTACAGGATTTCCGGCGATGGGACCATCGAAAACCTTGTAGACGGGTTGGCGCGCCCTCAGGGGATGGTATTCCTTCCCGATGGCGACCTTTTGATAGCGGCAGGCTACCAGGGGAAGAAAGGGGTTTTCCGTTATTCGCAGAAGGATGGTACCCTTCAACACTTTGTAGCAGCACCGATTATGGTTGGGCTGGCAGTATCGGGACAGGATATCTACTTTGCAAGCGGCAGCTCCATCTACTGGGCTCGGCTATCGGGGCAAAATGCCGTCAATTAAAGTTCTGAGTTCTGAGTTCTGTGTTCTGAGTTTTGAGGGATAAGATAACGGCTACAGGATCCTCCCCTGTGAATTCAAGCTGTTAACTGTCCACTATTAACTTCAAACTCAGAACTTAGAACTCAGAACTCAGAACTCAGAACTAATTCTGGCTCCTGGCTTCTTTGTTTCCTTTCAATCTACACTTTCAGCCCACGAGAAAGAACAATCACCAGACAATTTTTCTTTTAGGGAATTTGATGTTCGGATTTGAAGTTCTGCATAAAGATTCCGGGACAAACGCAAGGCGCGGTATGCTGCATACGCCGCACGGCGATGTGCCGACACCGGTTTTTATGCCTGTAGGTACTGCCGGAGCCGTGAAGGCGATGCCGGGTGAGGTCCTGGAATCGCTGGATGCCAGGATTATCCTTGCGAATACGTATCACCTCTTTCTGCGTCCCGGCCATGAACGTGTTGAGAGACTTGGGGGATTACACCGCTTTATGTCTTGGGGCGGCGCAATTCTGACCGACAGCGGGGGGTATCAGGTATTCAGTCATCGCGAACTCTGCCGGATCAGCGAGGAAGGCGTCGAGTTCCGGTCCCACATCGACGGTAGCAAAAATTTCATATCTCCTGAAAAGGCCATCGATATCCAGTGTTCCCTTGGGTCCGATATTGCAATGGTTTTTGATGACTGTACGCCCTATCCTTCCGGCTACGCAGATGCGGAAAGCTCTATGGAGTTGTCACTGCGATGGGCAGGCAGATGCCTTCAACACTGGAATAACAATAATGACGGAAGCCGCGCTCTGTTTGGCATCGTTCAGGGCGGCGTGTATGCGGATCTTAGAACACGCTCAGCAGAAACCCTTGCCGGAATGGATTTTCCCGGGATGGCGATAGGCGGATTGAGTGTCGGCGAACCTAAGGACGTCATGGAGGAGATTGTAGAATCCACTCTTCCTTTGCTTCCCTGGGATCAGCCGCGCTATCTCATGGGCGTCGGAACACCGGACGATTTAATCCGGAGCGTGGCCATGGGTGTGGATATGTTCGATTGTGTGCTGCCCACACGGAATGCCCGTAATGGATGTCTCTTCACCCGTCAGGGAAGAATTTTAATAAAAAATGCGGCGTATGCTGAAGATCAGGGCCCTCTGGATCCTGAGTGTTCCTGCAGTACATGTAGCAGATTTTCACGTGCGTATTTGAGGCATTTATTTCTGGCCGGAGAATATGTTTCGGCTTTCTACAACACGGTACACAATCTGACCTTTTATCTTGACATGATGCGGAAAATAAGAGAGGCTATCGAGCTTGATAATTTTGGTAACTGGTTAGAGCGAATAAAGAAAGAGGATCGTTAATAACCCCGGAATTGCTTTTTTGGCAGCTGGTCCAGCCCACATAATATTTCCGGCTCTTCAGCAGAACCTGTGGGTGAATACGATTACGAAAAAGTGTGTAAGTGATTGGCAGTGTGGTAGTTGAATAGTTATTTTACATAACGGATGCTGGCGGGATTCCGGCTTATTTAGCAAAGATTGACACTCCCGGGAAATTCACCCACAAATTCTACTGAAGAGCCATGTTTCCTCCCCAAAGAGATTGAGGGATGTAAAAAAGGTAAATTATTGAAATGGAACCATCCATCCTGATGCTACAAAATGCGAACCAGAGTGCCTTCGCCCCACTGCTGATGTTTCTGGTGATAGGCGTTATTTTTTACCTTCTTGTCTTCATGCCGATGAAAAAAAGACAGAAGAAGCTTGAAGCGCTGATCGCCGCTCTCAAGAACGGGGACAAGGTCATTACGAGTTCAGGGATTTATGGAGTTATTGCCGGAGTAAAAGAGAAGACATTCATTCTTAAAATCTCCGACCAGGTTAAGATTGAGGTGGCCAAGAACGCCATTGCAAGCCCCCAACAGACCGAAGAAAGCCAGTGAATTTTCCTAGCGGTTCCCTTGTGCAGGGGGCTCGCCTGAAGCGATCCCGATAGCCGGGCTGGTCGGCGACTTTCCATGTGCCGTTATTCTTCATCCGGTATTGCCGGCCGGTACTGCAGAAACGACGAGTATCCTCGAGACGCCGCACAATTAAATTAGGTGCCATATGCAGAAGAATTTAAAATACAAAATAATCGTAATTATTCTGGCGATGCTGGGCTGCGTTGCATACATAGTCAGTCCCGAAGAAGATGGTGCGGGACTGTTTTCCAGAATAAACCTGGGATTGGACCTTCAGGGTGGAATCCACCTGGTATTACAGGTGGTTACTGATGAAGCCCTGAACCTGGAACTGGACCAGGATGCCCTCAGTATTTCTCAGTCATTTAAATCCAAAGATATTGCATTTGATGCGGCCAGAAGAGGCGAAGGCTTATTCATAGAGGTCAATGGAGTGGATGAAGCCGGGGAGGAGGAGGCAAGCGACTTCCTGAACGATACCTACGGCCGTAGTTATGAGATTCAGAGCAGGGTTACCGAGGGGAAAACGAATTTCACCCTGTCTTTTCGAGAGTCTGACATCCGAACCACGAGGGAATCGACTGTCCGTCAAGCGATGGAGACCGTCAGAAGGCGTGTTGACGAGTTCGGTGTCGCTGAACCCAGCCTGCAGCTTTATGGTGAAAGTGGGGGAGCGATTCAGGATCAGATTATTGTCGAACTGCCCGGTGTAGACGATCCGGAAAGGGTAAAGAAATTATTAAAAAATACTGCACAGTTGAAACTCTGCCTGGTTAAAAAAGATGGAGGCGGCCCTTTTTCAAGTATTGAGGCTGCGTATGAAGCAAACAGCGAGGTGTTGGACGAGTACCAGATTCTGAGTTATATCGGAGATTCCGGCCGGGGTGCTCCTCCTGAATATATGGTGGTTCGCAAAGATCCTGTCATTACAGGAAAAGATCTTAAGAAAGCGCGTCCTTCCACGGATCAAAATGGGAGACCGGCAGTCAGTTTCTTCCTGAAGGCGGAGGGTGCAAACTTGTTTTCCCATGCTACCGCCGATCATATCGGAGAGATTCTGGCCATTATACTGGATGAGAAGGTGTATAACTATGCGACCATCCAGGACAGAATCAGTGATGAAGGGATCATCACAGGAAATTTTACTCAGCAAGCCGTCAACGATCTTGCCCTTCTTTTGTCGGCGCACTTCCCGCTTCATTGAAGATTCTGGACGAACACAATGTCGGGGCTTCCTTAGGAAATGATTCCATACGCTCCGGTCTCATGGCGTTATGTATCGGATTCGGACTGGTTGTCATCGGGATGATCGTCTACTACAAACGAGCGGGATTGAATGCCGTCTGGTGCCTTATAGGAAACCTGGTTTTTCTTCTGGCGGGGATGACGGTTTTGAATGCCTCACTGACATTACCCGGTATCGCAGGGATAATTCTAACGATCGGCATGGCGGTCGATTCCAACATTCTTATCTTTGAGAGGATACGTGAAGAGCTTCGTAACGGGAAAACCGTTCGAGCGTCTATAGATGCCGGTTTTGGCAAGGTCTTCTGGACGATTTTCGATACCCATATCACTACGTTAATTGCAGCGGCTTTTCTTTTCAATTTCGGTACAGGCCCTATCCGCGGATTCGCGGTAACTCTTACATTCGGCCTGATTGCCAATATGTTTACGGCGATTTATTTCTCGCATCGTCTGTTCGACATGATGCTGAGTAACCGCAGGGTTGAAGAATTGTCGATTTAGCCCGTATTTTCCACAAGGTTTCGGTCG
>JARRLM010000297.1:0-3867 GCA_037386985.1 Acidobacteriota bacterium
CAATCGAAAGGGCAAGAGACTGGCTAGTTTCTGTCGCGAAATTCCTGCTATCATATTTCTTAGGTTTGAGAATCCTTGGAGTGCGGCCCGCAAGCGAAGCTTGCGCGCCGCCTTTAAGTGGCTGCTCAATAACCCCTTATGATGTAAGGCGCAAGCAAGCTTGCGCACTCCAAATGCTTCGCCTGAAATCGGATAGTCATTAAAACATCGATATTTCGTTGGTTTTGAGAAACCCTCTTGCGCCCTCGGCTGGCTGCTCCCCGCCCATCCAGGGCTTTTCATCTCATATCACGCCTGTCTAATGCCGTAACGGCAGAGCCTATGCGAGTCCTGCCGCCAGGGGCGGTGGTTGACCATAATACGAATGATAAAAACAATATCGAATCCTTTGCGTCTTTGCGCCCTTGCGTTATGCAGTTAAAGAAAACGGTCGGGATAGGCCGCTTCCAGAAGGGGAGGAACTGCAGGGGGTTCCGCATCCAGTTCCTCCAGTATTTCCATGGCATTTACCAAAGCCTGTCCGCGGAAGTGATTGTTGGTGATCACGTAGATCTCTTCAGCCGTTTCCTGCACCTTGCGAATCTTTCCCGACAATTGACGAATTTCCTCCTTCGCATAGAGGTAGTCGTAACGGGCATCTCTGCCGGCTCCCTCCTTGAACCAGTTCGTGTAATTGCGCCCGTGAAACCGGAAATAACCCAATCCGGCGGTTAACGCCTCACCGGGCTTCAGGGAATTCCCGATCAGGGGTTGATCGATATTGCAGAACGCCACATTGTTTTCACGCAGAAAATTGTAAAAAGGTTCGCTGTCCCAGCACCCGTGGCGCACTTCCAGGGCGAGAGGAAAATCCTTCAGGTAATGGAACAGGTTGCTTAAATGCTCCAGGTTTTCCGGTGAATGGCGGAATTTCCAAGGGAATTGAATCAGCAGGGCGCCTAGGACTCCGGCATTTGCCAGGGGCTCCATCGATTCGCGCACGGTATCGCAATTCTCAGCAAGAGTGGCGCCGGCCTCTTCACCGGCCTGGTGCGTCAGCCGCTGCCAAGCTTTAGCCGTAAAACGAAAATTGGAATTATTCGAGACCTTGCGGGCCCAGGATGCAGCGATCTCCGGGCGGGGAGGCGCATAAAAAGAACTGTTGATCTCGATGGTATCGCAGTAGTCGGCCAGAAACGCCAGTGCGTCGAACGATTTTCCTCTCCCTGCAGGGTAGACAATGCCTTCCCAGTCCTTATAGTTCCAGCCGGCCGGACCGACGCGCAGAGTGGAGGTTCTTCTCGGAGGCTGAAACAGCGATCCCTGAGCGGCATTCATAGGCTTTTCAATAAAGCGTCGTTGCACGTTGGAACGTGTGAACGTTGAACGTTAAAACAAAAAGCGTCGTTGCACGTTGGAGTGAACACTCCATCCACAAAGCGGATGGTATCATGAAGCCCCCTGGAAGGGGGCAAGAGACCAGCTAGGGGCGTAAGCCCCTGGTATGTTCCGGTTTTAAACCGAGCCCTGGAAGGGCGACAGAGGATTCTTACTTAAGTGCAATCTGTCGCCCCTCCGGGGCTCGGTTGTTTCTGTATCCTTACCGGGGGCTTACGCCCCCGGCTGGTTTCTCCCCGCCCTTTCAGGGCTTTTCATCTCATATCACGCCTGTCTAATGCGGTAACGGCTGAGCCTATGCGATTCGCAACGCCAGAGACGGTGGTTTACAATGATAAGAATCAGGATAACACGACGCCGATCGGGTTCCCACCTTTCAGGCCGAGCGTTGCGGCTGCCGACCCGTCTCTCATTGAAATTTCGATATAACCCGTGGAACCCGTGATTATAAATATATCTCCCGATTCCCCTCCCCTGTAGACATCATGATACCGTGTAATTTCCCTTTTGCCCGCCAGGATTTTGAAGGGAAGCGGTTGTGCGGGATCGAACACGGGCAGGTCGTCGGGCGTAAGGTTCGTAATCAGGTTTCCGAAATGGTCGACCGCCAGGATTGCCGCCTGGATCAGGCCTTCTTTTACCTGGGCGGGAGCCGGAATCTTCAGCAGAACCGGATCGGCCAGTTCCTGTCCCATCTGGGGCAGTGGAATTTCCCGGCTGATCCATGCAGCAACGGGAGCAAAGATATCCCGTCCATGGAAAGTGTTGGAAACGGGTTTACTGAAATAGTGATCGGCCGTCACCTCATAAGCCTGAAAGTCCTCGTTGGCCATCTTGACGTACATGAGAATGCCGTTGTCCGGCGCTACAAAATAGCTCCCTCCGGCACTCGCAGCCAGTATTTTGCGTGCCGTTCCAACACCGGGATCGACAACCACGAGATGGATCGTTCCCGGAGGAAAGCAGGAATACGTCTGGCCCAGAAGGAACGCGCCGGTGTGAATATCCTGCGGCGGCACAAGGTGGCTGATGTCCACCAGGTTGAGATCCGGGTTCACGCTGAGCATAACCCCTTTCATTGCAGCAACAAAATGATCGCGCAGCCCGAAATCCGTAAGCAGTGTGATAATGCGTCCAGAATTTGCCATATCGTTCCCCAATCAGGATTTACACTTCAGCAGAATGTGCGGGTGAATTTAAACACCCTAGGAAATTATGCTATGGATGTAAACGTACCCAAGCAGATTACAACAGCCTGCATAACATCTGATTTTTCTACAATCGGTTCATATAGACTCGTTTGTTGCATTCTCTTATGCCGGCGAGACGCCGGCCTGCCAGGCGTAGCCTGGCCGAATCTTCAATTCCGCTAGGGCGAAGCCTGGCGCTCCCATGCCATTCACTCACACATTCTACTGAAGTGTCAGGATTCAAACCGGTTTAACCCGGCATTTTATCATCCATCGCGCTTCTGTCTATGAATCGGTATGTTATTCTAATTTGTGTAAATAAAAATACCCTCTCCGGGCACCCGACCGCGTGTACTTTGGTGTAGTTTGGGCTTTTCATGTGCAAAGGGACAGCATATAAAGCGGGACCCTAATGGCGTTTGCACGTATTCACTCCCTGTTTCCGGTTCAAGGGATTTAAATCGGGAAACGGAAAATCCGGAACGGGAAATGTCTCAACCCGGGGAACCTCGAGCCGGCACGGCCCCTCGAGGTCAGACGGCCGGAGACAATAGACTTGAACGGTTTTTAATATGACGCACAGAATCTACCTGGACAACAGTGCAACGACCCGAATGGACGCCAAAGTTCTTGATTCGATGCTGCCCTGTTTCCGGGACAATTTCGGCAATGCCAGCTCCGTGCACATCTTCGGCCAGGAGGCGCGGGTTGCCGTAGAAAACGCGCGCCAACTGGTTGCGGATCTCCTGGGCGCCGACACGAAGGAAATCGTTTTTACATCCGGCGGAACCGAATCGGACAATTCCGCTCTCTGGGGAATTTTCCGGAGCGGATACCGCCCGGGAAACCATATCATCACCACGAGGATAGAACACCCGGCGATACTGGCCACCTGCCGGTCCCTCCTGAACGCGGGAGCCGAGATCACCTACGTCTCCGTCGATTCTTCGGGCCGCGTGGATCCCGCCGCGATCGCCGATGCCATCCGGGAGAAAACAATCCTGATCTCCGTCATGCACGCAAACAACGAAACCGGGATCATCCAGCCTGTCGAAGAAATCCAAAAACTGGCTCAGAAGCACGGCATCGTCATGCACACCGACGCCGTTCAGAGTGTGGGGAAAATCCCAGTGAGCGTAAAGGACATGGGAGTCGATCTGCTTTCGATGTCCGCACATAAGATTCACGGGCCTAAAGGAGTCGGGGTTCTCTACATTAAAAAAGGGACGAAATTTTCACCGTTCATGATGGGGGGATCACACGAAAGGAGGCGCCGCGCCGGCACGGAAAACGTTCCAGC
>JARRLM010000298.1:0-869 GCA_037386985.1 Acidobacteriota bacterium
TTTTCAGAATAAAAATGGCACCTGGCTATCGGTTCCCCATTTTCGCGGAGTTTGACCCGTTTCACCATATAGGAATCAGGGGATGGATAACCAGGTACCATTTTCCCAGGAAGCAGGATACCCGGGTATTGGTCTATTTAGTCGATTGTGGGCCCGCCCCCGTATTCCATGTACCCGTTAACCTGGTAATTTCCATTAAAGATGGGGGAGAGAAGAAGCGCGCTGAGCATCATAGGTTTACCAAGTTTCCTTATTTCCATGGGATTGTGCTCAAAACCCCGGGGGATATAGAGGACGGTGGCCCGGGTAATCATATGTCTTTCATACTCTTTTCCCAGAAATATTTCGATTTCTCCATCAAAGGAGCCGATAAGATCCGGAAACTCAGTGCCCAGGAATATCAGGTACTCATCCACATTGTGGTGGTGCGACTGTTTTTCCAACTTTATGGGTTTCACAAACTGCTGCCAACCCATGTTCATTCCCACTCCCGGAAGATGGCTTTGCCCTCGGAAATAGGCCTGGGGACCGGCAACTTCGGGAATGGTGGATTTTTCTTTGAATTTTGTGCAGAAAAGGTGGTCGTACTTATGGCCTTCCGTGCCCTTCGGCCAGGGAGGCATTTCGGGCATCTTGAACGCCTGTTCCTGCGCCTGTACAACGGCAGGGGGCGCTCCCAATTGGGTTAACGCGCCGGCTACTGCCGCGCCTGCCGCACCTGCCGATACATTCTGAAAAAACCCTCTTCGGGTTGTGCTTTCATTCCCGGATTTAGGTGTACCCATAGATTTCTCCTTTCAAGAGATTAAACTAATTTTTGCAATATTAATCCGTATCGAATTCAGCCTTGGTTTCCAGATCGCCAAAAG
>JARRLM010000298.1:891-4757 GCA_037386985.1 Acidobacteriota bacterium
AGCATCATAGCGTTGCCTACGATGGCGTAAAACAGAATGCTCAGTCTTGTTTTTGAATCGCCGCTTCGGATTCGCTCGATCTGTTCATCATTGAGTCTCCGAGCCAATTCTCTTAGTTCAATGTCCCGTTTCTGCACGTCTTTATACTTATGCATATCCTTTGCTTTGAAAGCTTTCTCAACGTCCACCAGCATCTCGTTGAGAATGTTTCCGGCATTCTTCAATTCCTTTTTCTGAATGTCGAGCAATTCTTTGTGATGATTACACACATGCAGGTAGGCCCGCTGAACAATATCGCGATGACCGTCGGACAGTTTCTGAATCCTTCTTACCGTCTGCGGATATTTCAGGTATAAATGGGCTTCCTCACGCAACAGGAGGCGCATGCACTTAAAGACATTCGCAATGATCATGTTGGACCATTGTTGAATCTTGCTGATCTTTTTATATTCATTCTTCAACACGTATTCATTCTGGTTCAATAACGCAGTCAAAGTCGCATTCAAAGAAATGCGAATTTCCTGCAGAAAAACCGCCATGTGCTCAAATGTGATCGAGATGGATTCGCTGACATCGGTGATTTTTCTGAGATTGAAGACAGTGCCGAAATCTTTCTGTTTGGCTCGATGCTTGTGTGTACGGTGGTTCTGCCAGATCATATATCCCACGACAAACAGGAGTACCGGGACACCCCACCCCCGGGTATAGAAAATAATCGTGGCAATCAAACCGGAGATGATAAAAGAGGAGAGTGCCGTAAGGAACCAGCCACCGATGACAGTAAATACTCCTGCAATGCGATACACTGCACTTTCACGCCCCCAGGCCCTATCCGAAAGAGACGAACCCATGGCTACCATGAAAGTAACGTATGTCGTAGACAGCGGCAGTGTTTGAGATGTTGCATAAGAAATCACGGCACTCGCAACCATCATATTCACCGATGCGCGTAATAAATCGAACGAAAGCCTTCGATCTCCCTCGGTATCTGCCCTGTACTGGGTTGTATCCAGTCTGGTTTGAAGCCAGCGGAGCACAAATACGGGGATAAAGAACTGCATAAAATTTGTGAAACGGATCGATATGCCCACTATTGCGCGCGATAAGAATATGGACTCAAACCTTTCCTCTTCATCGAGCTGTTCTCCAAGGCTTATTTCCGTATCGGTTACTGTGCGCGCCTTCTTTGAGAACCACAAAGTCACAACCATTATCAAACCGGCGATGAGCATCATGAGTTTCTGAGTCGGAACTTTTTCACCCAGGGCAGACATGGACGTTATGAGCGGCGCATCGCTGGCCTGTGCGATATCGTACGCCTGATAACCCGCGACAGGCACGCCGATGAAATTCACCAGGTCATTGGCGGCAAACGCCATGGCCAGGGCGAAGGTACCGACCAGCACAACAGGCTTTAGCACGTTCACTTTGAAGAACAACAGGATTTGTAAAAATACCGTCGAGATGGCAAAAGTGACGAGCAGAATGACAAAGGTGTTTGCCTTGATGGCCGCCGCTGTTTCCGGGGTAATGAAGAAAGCACCGTTTGCCCCTTTAATGAGGATAAAGTAGGCAATGAAGGCAAAGGCTATCCCACCCCAGACGGCTCCGTAGCGCTTAAGGCGCCTAACATAATCAAACGTGAAAAGCAGCCGGGTAAAGAATTGCACGATAGCGCCCAGGGAGAAGGCAATGAAAATGGACAGCAGTATGCCGAATATGATCACCATGGCTTTGCTGGTATTGATGTATTCATAAAGCGTCAGCGGGTCGCCTTTTGTCTGAAGGATTTTAAGAATGGATACGGCTACCGCACCACCGAGAAGCGCAAATACAATGGAAACCGTCGTTGAGGTTGGAAGTCCGTAAGTGTTAAACAGGTCGAGTAAAACGAACATCGCAATCACCACGCCGAGAAAAATAATCAACAAATCCGGCATGGTAAAAAATTGTGGATTGAAAATTCCCTTGCGGGCGACCTCCATCATTCCGCTGGAAAAGCTGACCCCGACCATAATGCCGAAGCTGGCAACGATCATGATGACATAGCGGGGAGCGACATGGGATCCGATGGCCGAATTAAGAAAATTTACAGCGTCATTACTCACACCGGCCACTAAATCAAAAACAGCGAAAACGATCAAAATGATGACTGCTACGAACAACCAATCCAACCCCATAACCGCTCCCTATTAGTGTCCTTAAAATATGAAGTCCCAATGAAATTGTGATTCTACATGAGTAGAATCAATATGCCTCGATTTTTTCGCAGATCGCGTCATTTTTTTACCCCTAATCGGGGACGGACCACGCCTATTTGTGCAATGATTATACTTATGTTGCTTTTTATACTCCTGTAACTCACTTGGATCCATTTTTCAGGGCCTCTTCTTGAAACTAAGTGCCCGAAAGCGTCCTTAAATTATCCGGAAGGTCAGATTAGAAGTAGAAAACGGGCCGAGAATCTTCATCCAAGATCGTTTTCGCCGTCCTAAAACAAACGTATCTCTTTTCTTAACAATAATTTCCTGTGGTCTGTCACCAAATTCAAAATCTATCAAAGGAATTCCCTGTAATAATGTTAAAATTATGCGCGTAGAATTCCCTGGATTTGATTTGGCAAACCTTCAACCGGAAATAAAAGAGAATTCTCAGTAAAAAAATGCAGTGGATGCAGTAGAATTCACGTTCGGTCGGATGCCTTCACTGCTGCGGGCTTTCTGTCCTTTATACGCGAAAAGGATTTTCTTTCCCCCGGTATAGTTTATGAACTCTTAAGACGGAACACCGACCCGGAAACGGGAAGCGGAGAAGAATAATGAATGGAAATGCCATAGAATCAGATGTTGCCGTGATCGGATCGGGCGCTTCAGGTCTCGCAGCGGCCCTGACCGCGGCCGAAGGCGGCGCGCGCGTGATCCTCTTCGAAAAACAAAGGACACCCGGCGGTACATCGAATTTTTTTGAAGGCATATTTGCCGTAGAAAGCAGAATGCAGAAGGAGAACTTCATCGAATACAGCCGGGATGAAGCATTCCGGAACATCATGGAATACAGCCACTGGAAGGCAAACCCCCGCCTCGTTAGAGCCATAGTCAATGAGTCGTGTAAAACCATATCCTGGCTCCAGCAGCAGGGGGTCGAATTTTCCGGGGTTACCATCAACATGCCCCGGTCTCCCAGGACATACCACAGGGTAACGGGAGGCGGGCTCGCTGTCGTAAAAACGCTCGTAACCAGGGCAAAAGAAAACCGCGTGGATCTCCGGCTGGGAACTCCGGTTACGCGAATCCTGAGAGAAGGCGATCGTATTACGGGCGTCGTTGTCGAAGGTGACTCGGACGACATCCAGGTTCGCGCTAAAGCCGTCGTGATCGCCAGCGGCGGTTTCGCCAACAACAAGCAATGGATCAAAAAGTACACCGGACTTGAACTGGAGCAAAGTCTGCTCCCGATCGGCAACGTCGACAAACTCGGCGACGGCATCCGGATGGCCTGGGAAGTGGGGGCAGCGGAGGAAGGCATCGGCGTAATGGAACTGTATCGTGTAGGCCCGATCACGACCCAAATCGGAGGGCAGGTCGAATGGCCGACCGTCCAACCCGATCTCTGGGTCGATCCGCGAGGAGAGAGGTTCTGCAACGAAGGCATTGCGTTCTATGACACTTCCGCAGGCAACGTAAACGCAAAATTCAAGGAAGGCTACTCCTTCAGCCTTTTCGATTCCTCCATACTCGACCGTCTGCGGGAGGAAGGTCTCGATAAAGGCGTGACTGCGCGGACTCCGCCTGGTACCAGGCTCACGAATTTCGACAGGGAACTGGAAATTTTATTTAAAAAAGGGAACACGGACGTTTCCGTGGCGG
>JARRLM010000299.1:0-3855 GCA_037386985.1 Acidobacteriota bacterium
TAAGTTGGTTACGGTCGAACCGAGAAGCCTCATCGGTAATGATCTTTTTCCCGTTGCGCAAGACGGAGATGCGGTCGGCATGTGTCAGAGCTTCTTCGAGCGCATGCGAAATAAAAATCATGGTCACACCTTCGCCGCGCAGTTCATTCATCAAATAGAACAGGTGATCTGTTTCCTCAGGAGTCAATGCGGCGGTGGGTTCGTCAAGAATGATAATGCGGGATTTGTTGTAGACCGCCCGGGCAATTTCCACCATCTGACGCTGGGCTGTATTCAGGCTCTCCGCCATTGCGGCCGGATCGATATTGAAATTCAAGGAACGCAGCAGTTGACGTGTTTCATTACGCAGCGCCCGGACGGAATTAAAGGCCCGCTCTCTTCCCAAAACCAGATTTTGAGCGACCGTGAGCTGTGGCACAAGGCTGGTTTCCTGAAAAACCATCGAGATGCCCTGCTTAAATGAATCCCGTGGGCTTTCAATGGTCAGCGGTTTTCCTTCGAGCAGCATTTCACCCTGGTCCATGGTGATAACACCGGCGATAACCTTGCACAGGGTTGACTTGCCGGCCCCGTTTTCACCTACCAGGGCGTGGACCTCCCCCTGCTGCAAGTCAAAGTCCACGGCATCGATGGCGGGAATGCCGCCGTATGTTTTGGTGACTTTTTTTGTTTCCAGGAGCGCCTCGGCGATCATTATAATTCCTTCATACTGAGCTTAAGCAGTTCGTTATTTCCCTTGCTGACGGCTATTAGATCTCCCCGCCATTGCAAGGCAGCGGTAATGCCATGGCGCCTGCCGTCGGCCCTTGACTGGGCGCTGGTAGTCGGCATGAAATTCGGATCCAGAATTATGATGAGACCGTAGGAAAATGAGGGCGCCCAGGGCTTTAGCGCCCCAAACAGTCGGGTGGCGCCCGATTGAATGGGAAGGCGGTAATCCGGCTGGGCGGACAGGCGGGGTGCAATCCAGAGTTCCGGCGGCAGTTCTTCGGTCATGCGGGCAACATATGCTTTTTCAGTTAAAATGAACTCGATCAACGGATCACGCCGTGCAAAGCATGTCAGGATAAATCCCTCCGGGAAGGGATGAATGCGGGCAGGATATCCCGGCAGGTCCCCGATCAGTGTTGACTTCTGAGATGCCCTGTTAGGTATCCGGCTAAGGCATGCCGACCAGCTTTGCGCAACCGCCAGCAATCCAGGTTCGATTTCCGTGATGCCGTGGGGATACCGCAACCCTTCGGCCAAGACTGCTCCATCCCCGTTATCTTCGAGTTTTAACACCCGGCCGCTGCCGGATTCTGCAAAGAGGTCGTGCAGGTGCGGGAATTTGCCGTTGTCCCGGCAGGCATCGGCGACGAACAGTGATCCTTCTTGGGAAAATCGCAAGGCCCGGCCCGCTTTGGGAGACAGCGTTTTCGACTTCCAGGGTGAGTGAATTTTTCCGTGGCTGTCAACCAGAATGATACCGGCTTGATCGAGCGCCACGGCAATGGCGCCGTCCTCACGGCAATCCAGTGCCGTCACGGATCGGTCAAATTCAGCAACCGGTTCGAATTTACCGCTGCTCCAGTCCCCAAGCCGTAAAATTGAATTACCGCTTGTGACCAGCAGAGAGCCATCTGAAGCCAGGCAGATGTCGTCAGGATCCTGCAAAGGAATCGAATCTGCTTCTTCAAGTTTATCATTAGGGCTCAAGGGGCCATCCAGCAGTGAAATCGTTGGCGCCTTTTTATGAAATCCAAACATAGTTATTATCCGCCGGCAGGCCAGTAGCTTTCAGGGCCGGTCCAATCCGGATCGGCGTTGTTCAGGGTAATGCGGCCGATTTTGTTATTTGTGACGCCGCCAAGAAACAGGGACCCACGATGTTCGCGCATGGACGTAATCATGTAAAGGGGGCCGTCCGGCGTGTCCCAATAGCTGTCGATAATCTTACCGTCCGAAGAGCATTTTAACACACCGCCGATATTGAGGTTGCCGAAAAGCCAGTTTGTGGGCGGTACCCGTTTGGCCATCCGCAGCCTCAATTTCGGATCTTCCATGGCCAGGTCGATGGCCGGCGTGCGCATGCCGGCCAGGGCAATCCAATACCCGCCGTCCGAGGCCCGATTGATATTGTCAGGATAGCCGGGGAGTCCGCGGCAGAAATATCTCGGCCCTTCCTGTAAGCGGGCCAGATCGAAAATCAGGATGGAACATGTCCAGGTGCTGGCAACCAGCATATAAAGGCCGTCGTGGGTGATGCAGACGCCGTTGGGGAAATAGAGATGGTCGCAGACCGTTGAGGTTGATTTGTTGTCGGGATTGTAGCACAGCAGTCGTCCGTTGGGCCGCGCCTCCAGGAGATCGAGACCCCAGGATTCCATGTCGTAACGCTTTGTGGCATCAGTGAAAAAGATACGGCCGTCCGGTGCGATGTCCAGGTCGTCCGCCATCTTGATTGGCTTGTCGTTTTCGATGGAAGTCCAACTCCTGTTTGTCAGGCTGGTAAGGCGTTCTATTTTATGGGCCGCAGCAACGCGATACAACCCCATTCCGGCCACGCACACCACCAGCCGATCGCGACTGTCGAGAGCCAACCCGAGCGGGCGTCCGCCGATTTTGGCATAGGTTTCGACCCCGGTATAATCCGGGGCAAGCAATCTCACAATACGTCCGTCCCTGGTGCCGCAGTAAAGATGGTCATGACGGTCGAGAATGACGTCTTCCGGTCCGTCGATCTCACCGACACCCAACAGGGATGCACCCTGAAGTTTTGCAGGGACTTTGTCGGGAGAGAGTTCTTCCATGCCTGTGACGGGATCCATTTTCATGGCTGCCGGGTCAAGATAGGCCCTTGCCAGAATGCGATGGCGTTCCTTGCGGTATTTCATGTCTGCGGCCAGAACAAGTAGCAGGATCAATCCCATGAAGGCTTGAACGGAATCACCCCGATACCCGGCATTGATCAGGGAGTTTCCAACAATAAAGACGGTCGTAAAGCCCAGCAAAGCCCTGAACACATTCCCGCGGCCGGGAACGAAGCCCCCTAAGCCCACCACCAGTCCTGTCAGCACGAAGAACTCAAGACCGACACCGGTGTCCGAACCGGCACTATTTTCTCTGGCAGCATAAAGAAAACCCGACAAGGCCACAAGGGCACCACACAGAACATAAGATGAAAGAATGACGCGCTTGAAGTTGATGCCGCCGTGCCGTGCGGCCTTGCGATTGCCTCCGACGGCCAGGACGTGCCAGCCAAAGCGGGTGTACTTGAACATGAAGAAGGCCGCCACGGCAATCGCTGCAAGGATCAAAAAATTGACCGGGATGCCGAGAAAGTCCTCAAAACCAAGATAATCCCAGGCCTCATCCATACGGGTGCTACCTGAAATTTCGACGAGCGAGGCCTGGGAACCGATGACAAACAGCCCGCGGACTGCAATCATCGTTCCGAGGGTAGTCAGTAAGGCGCCGCATCCCATGACACCGGTGAGAAAGCCGTTGACAAATCCCACGACCATTCCGGCGAGCTGTGTCAGCAGCAATACGATGACAACCGGCAGCTGGCTGATATGAAAGAGGTAAAGAGCGATAAATGCACACAAAGCAAAGGATGAACCGACCGAAAGGTCTATGCCGCCGACGGCGACGACGATCAGCATGGCGATCACGACGATGGCAGCGTCGGTTGCGTACCGGGCCAGCGTATTCAGGTTCGATGGGGAGAAGTAATCATCCTTGGTAAGAAGCAGGACCACAATTAATGTGAAAAAGGCTAGAAACGGAATTGCGCCTTCAATCCAACTCCGGTTCAGCAGTTCGGAAACAATTCGCCGGAATGAAAGGATGATAAAGGGCTTCTTCAGTTTT
>JARRLM010000300.1:0-3848 GCA_037386985.1 Acidobacteriota bacterium
ATCGATTTTGCGCAATACACCGAAATGACGGAGTTTCTCACGGCTGCAACCATTCCTTCCGGTACCTATGTGGCAGCCACCATGACCCTTGATTACGGGGATGCGGATATCTGGGTGGAAAATGAAAACGAAAAAAGTGTTCAGGTTGCCGACATCGTCGATGAAAATGGCGACCCCATCACGACTCTGGAAGTTTCAGTCCGATTGGAAGACCGAAACAGTCTCACCATCCTACGGGGAGTTCCGGCGCATCTCATGCTTGATTTCGACCTGCAGGTATCCAACCAGGTTAATTTTAATGTTCCCGGAGCTCCTGTCCTCACTGTGGATCCCTTTTTGGTAGCTGATGTTGATCGTACCAATCCATACAAAATACATCGCATTCGGGGCCTGCTTAACGAAGTAAATTTGAATGAAAATTCTTTTTCAGTGATACTTCGGCCATTTTATTGCGCACTCACCAATACTCACAGTCTTTACGGGATCCGTTCCGTCGCCACCGATGAAGACACTGTTTATCACATCGACGGTAACCCCTATAAAGGTCATGAAGGACTGGAGGTATTGGGTGGTATGCCCCGATGGACACCGGTTGTAGCTCTGGGCAGTTTGAAGTTTAATCCGCTTCGGTTTGAAGCCTGGGAAGTCTATGCCGGCACAAGCGTACCAGGTGCAGGTCTTGATGTCGTAAGCGGGTGGGTGACTGAACGAACCGGCGATACTTTAGTTGTGAAAGGGGCAAGTCTGATCCGATCCGGCAGCACGTTCCTGTTCAACGATGAGGTCACTGTACAGGTCGCTGTTACGACTCTCGTCTCCCGTCAAATCAGCAGCAGCATCTACTCGAAAGACGACATATCCATTGGCCAGCATATCACGGCGTTCGGGACTTTGACCAACGTGGATCCCGAAAACCTTGAAATGGACGCCACAGAGGGAATGGTTCGAATGATGCTCACCACTATCAGGGGGACCGTTGTTTCCTTTGGCGAGCAAGATCCAAGCGCTCAACTTACGGTGGATTTGCAGTCCATCGGTAAGTTCAGGGTCGGTATTTTTAATTTTGCCGGAACAGGAGAAACATCCGAATCCGATGCCGATCCGGAAAATTACCAAATTTATACCGGCACCATGGATCTTTCGACAGTTACAGCTGATACACCTGTCAAACTTAAAGGATTTCCCGAGCCATTCGGCATGGCGCCGCCCGATTTCGCTGCATTTACTTTAATCGATGTAGCCGACCTCGAAGCGTTTATGAGGATCAACTGGGTACCGCCTACCGGTGCGCCTTTTACGGAGCTGTCCACTGATGGGCTGAAGGTAAATCTGGAAGGGACCGGCTGGATGCACTATATGGTTCGTGGCAATGTCGTAACCGATCTCTACGATCTTCCAATCCCACCCGTAATCGTTGCGGATGAAGACGGTCGAGGGCTCTATATTCTGAAATATGACGGAGTGACTGAAATCCATACCATCTTTGAAAATTTCGTTCCAAGACTGGAAGAATTACTGGAGGATGGTAATGCAGCAAGAAAAATAAACGCCATGGGCCGATTTGATGACGCCACATCTATCCTGACGGTTGATGTCGTTGAAATCCACCTTGCAATGGTTCCCTAAATCTGTACAGAAGGTGGACTTCTATAACCCGAAAAACAGTCGAAGGTGGGGGCCGGACCCTCACCTTCGCATACAGGCCAGGTCTCGAAATCAATTTTTACGCCGCATCCTTCGTTTCATTATTATAGTTACTTCGCTCCCAACTGTAGTAAACTCACATCCGGAAATTCAAGCTCGTTAACAGAAAGCGTCCAACAAGCATAGGCAGGCTTGATTGGGCCGATTCTCAAGAAAACGGTTTTTATTCAACGTATCCGCCAAAGTTTACGGTGTATGCGGGCTTGATGCCGTTTTCAAGGGTCGCAGCTCACTCCTGCACTCCGGGGAAGATTTGTTCTATTTTCGAAGCAGCCGTCACACGATCCGAACAGTGCGTATTGCACATCCTGATGGCCGGGTGTGACCTATGTGGAGGGACGTATGAAACAGACAGAAACAGCCCAGCAGGAACCGGAAAAAGCAAGGCCGTTTTCCCTGATAACATCTTACTATGTACTTATTCTTCTGACGCTTGTGTGGGCATTTCAATTTGCCAATATTCAGATCGTCAACATCGTTCTCGAACAGATCAAGAGCGATTTCCAGGTTTCGGACACGGCAATGGGTTTGATTGCCGGTATTGTAGTAACCCTGCTTGGGTCGCTTCTTTCCATGCCGATTGCGCGATTAGCCGACCGGAAAGGCAGACTGGCGATCATTTCAATCGGGGTTACATTCTGGAGCATCGTGACAACGCTGGGAGGATTCGCGCAAAACGTTCTCCAATTGGTACTGGCCCGTATCGGATTCGGTATCGGAGGCTCTGTATCTCCCGCTCCCGGCAACGCACTTGTTTCGGATTATTTTCCCAAAAACAAACTTTCTATGGCGATGGCCATAATGTCCATAGCCCCATGCATCGGCGGGCTGATGGCTGCCTGGATCGGCGGAATCGTAGGCTCTACCCACTGGGGGTGGCGCGGGGCTTTCGTTGCTGTTGCAATCCCGGGTTTTGTCGTCGCCGCGCTTTTGTATTTTACGGTAAAGGAACCTGTTCGCGGAATCCAGGACGGGAAACACGCCGACACCAGGCATTACGGAATCGGCGAGACGCTGCGTTTCTTTTTTGAAAATAAAACCTATTTCTTGATCGTGATCGGTTTCACTTTTTCCGGCACTGCAGACCTGGCAATGGCCACCTGGTTCATACCTTTCATGCAGCGTGTGCACAAGACCTCATTGCTTGAAGCCAGCACTTTGGGAGGAACCTTAAATTCAATTGCCGGAATTATCGGGGTTCTGGTAGGCGGAGCCGTCATTAGCTATCTGGGCAAGAAAGATGACCGGTGGAAGATCGTTGGACCGGGACTGACTTCCCTTTTCGCCGGACCGGTTTTGATTGTTTTCCTATTCGCTCCAATGCCATGGGCCTATGCCGGTCTTTTCTTTGCCATGATTCTTTTGACTTTTCGCATGGGACCTATTCTCGGCCTGGTCCAAAGCGTCGTCAAGATTCGCATGCGGGCTTTTGCCGCGGCCACCCTGTTCATGATCGGCACTATCATCGGGTCCGGAGTTGGCCCGCTGCTCATCGGAGCGCTGAATGACATGCTGGAACCGGGACATGGGGATTTTGCAATCCGGTATTCACTGCTCTGCGTGTCGGCATCAACCATGATAGCTGCCCTGTTTTATATCTGGGCAGGACGGCATGTCAAAGCCGACATTAAGAGAAGCACGGCAGAGTAACTCCATAGGGGATAAATTACGATGAAAGAACGGGTCCGAAGACTATGTTTATTGAGTATTCTGGCTGTTTCCTTTGCAATCCCTCCTATTCTTGCCCAGGATGTAACCTTTGACGATCTTGCCCGTACTCCGCCCATGGGCTGGAACTCATGGAATAGGTTTGCGTGCAACGTCAGCGAGAAGCTCATAAAAGAAACGGCGGATGCAATGCTGTCAAGCGGCATGAAGGATGCCGGGTACGAGTATATAGTGATTGATGACTGCTGGCAGGTTTCTCGCGACGATGCCGGAAATATTGTACCCGATCCCCAACGCTTCCCTTCCGGCATGAAAGCACTGGCGGATTATGTGCATTCGAAAGGACTGAAGTTCGGTCTCTATTCCGATGCGGGTACGAAAACCTGCCAGGGGCGTCCGGGCAGCAAGGATTTCGAGGAAAAAGACGCACAACAGTATTCGGCCTGGGGTGTCGATTACCTAAAGTACGACTGGTG
>JARRLM010000301.1:0-3846 GCA_037386985.1 Acidobacteriota bacterium
CTCCAAAACCGCCAGATCCACCATGTGGGGAGCGGACATGGAACTTCAGGTTCGCGGCACGGAGAAACAGTTGTCATGGCTGGCAATGCCCCATTGGAAACATCCCTCCCACCTCGATCCCCCGCCGGACGGACTTCCACGGGGGCGAGTAGAAACCCATGAACTTCGAAGCGATATTTTCGGGCTGACGCACTCCATCGCTGTTTACATCCCCGCCGGCTACGACACCAGTGTCGATCGATATCCAACAATCTATCTTCATGCAGGATCGGACGCTCTTGAGCGCGGCGAATGGACAAATAGTCTGGACAACCTTATTCAAAGGACCGTTGAGCCGTTGATCGTGGTCTTCATCGACATCGGTGTGGGTGATATTTTTATCCCTCGAGACGATTATGGCGAAGTCTGGGCGAAGGAAATCGTTCCCTTTATCGACAGCACCTACCGAACGAATCCGGTAGCGGATGCAAGGGCCAATGCGGGGAGCGGGGATGGCGCTTACGATGCTCTTTACTGTGCTTTCAAGTACCCGGAGCTGAGCTCGAGAATTGCAATCCAGTCTCTTCACATGGGGGATTTCGGACGGGAGCGTATCGAACCGCTTGTGCAAACCGCTGATGAGCACCCGCTTAAAATCTACATGGAGTGGGGTATTTATGATATGCGCAGTCCGCAGGAAGGATGGGATATGCGGGAAAACTCGCGCAACCTGGCGGATTGGCTCCTTGGCCGCGGCTATGATGTCGTCGCCCGTGAGGTGCCGGACGGCACTGGCTGGCCGAGCTGGAAAAACCGCAACGATGCGGTTCTGCAAAGTTTGTTTCCTATTGGGTGGAACGATTGAAACAACGGCTGTCGGTGGATTAATTGCCCGAATCTCCGGCTCCATCTTAATAAAGTTGTATTGACGGAACACAATGTATTTTTGTACCCTTCAGCATCAATGAAGCAGCGGCTAAAACTTATTAAGGCAGGTGGAGATGCTTTTAAACAAACTTCAAAAGAAGTGGCACTTACGATTTCTTTGTGTATTCCTGACTATTTCTGCAATTGCCGGAGCGCAGGAACTGCAAGAACGTACTCCCGGCAAAATACTGCCCCCGGAATACTCGGGCATATTGCTCATGGAATCGCGTGTCAAGACGGAGCAACCGGCCAAAATTCTCCGGTTTATGGGGCTCAAAGACGGTGATATCGTCGCTGATGTCGGATGTGGAAACGGCTTCTTCACGTTGCGTCTGGCAAAAGAGGTCGGCCCCCATGGGGTTGTCTTCGCTGTCGACGTTCAGCAGGGTATGCTCGATCAGCTAGCCCAGCGACAGAAAGAAGCGAACATTTCCAATGTTTATCCCATCCTTGGCCGGTATGAGGATCCGTTGCTTCCTCCAGGTAAAGTTGACTGGATTCTCCTTGTCGACGCCTACCATGAATTCAGCAATCCGGAAGCCATGCTCGCCCGAATGAAAGAGAGTCTTGCCCCCGGTGGACGTATAGCCCTCATTGAATACCGCGGCGAAAAAAGCCCTGCCAAGAGCCAATTTCCAATGCCTCGCGACCACGCGATGACCATTGACGAAGTCATGAATGAGTGGTCCCCTGCTGGATTCGAACTCATAACCCGCGTTGAATTTCTTCCCACGCAGCACTTTTTCGTGTTCAAGAACGCCGACGACAAATCGCGCCCAGCCATCCGCAGACTCACAATAGAAAATACGGCCAATGTCTCGACCTTCGACAACAGAATCTACTTCGCCGGTCAACCCAACGAAGACGCGCTCAAACAATTTGCAGACTTCGGTGTCAAGACAGTCATCAATCTTCGCACCGATCAAGAACTGGCCGGTCTCGGCTTCGATGAAAAAGCCGTCGTTGAAGAAGCAGGCATGAAGTACATTCATGCACCGATGAGCCGTGAAATTCCCGATGCATCAACGCTGCAGAAAATTATGATCGCCCTCGGCACTGCCGGCGATGCCCCTGTTCTGCTTCACTGCTCCACTTCGATGCGTGTCGGAACCATCTGGTCGATCTACGCAGGACGGCAGGGCAACCTGACCGTCGACGAGGCAATCGCAGAAGGAAAGGACGCCGGCATGAACGCGCCAGTCTTCGAAACGGCTGTGCGCGAAGCGCTCTCGGAACATTAATCCGTATTTCTCACTTTTTAAAATTCTGGTCCAAATGTAAGGTAAAAATGGGTTCTGCCCCCATTCCCAAACCCTCCGGTAATACGCCCGGGCCCAAGCATGGTATTGAGAGCCAACCCAACTCCGGCGCCATGCAATCCTGTTCCCTCTAAAAACTGGTCCACGCCGGTATTGAGGAAGGTTGTCAGATAGGCGCTTTTAACAAAACCGAGAGAAGGATTGTAAATCCGGTGCCGATATTGAATCCCAAGAACCGCCACCTGGTCGCTCAGAATCTCGTCACGATCGAACCCCAGCTGCGGGTAGGAACCTTTTTTGGAAAAGCTGTATCCACCGACATAAAAACGGTCGTAAAAAGGTGCATCGTTCTCCGCAAAACCGGCCATGAAATTTATACCCAGGGTTGATTGTTCCGAAATGGAGAAGTAATTTTCCAATTCCAGTCGTACCTTGAAATAGTCGAAATCTCCTCCGAACCTCCTCCCCTTCGTATCGGCCTGTAACACCAGATCCATTCCTCTGGAAGGGAATTCCCGGTCATCAAGGGAGTCTCGGTTAAAGCGCAGAGTAAATCCTCCCAGGCTTTCAGACTCCGGCCGACTTCTGCCTTCAACCCCGCCGACGATGCGCACCTTTTCCAGGCTGTAACCGGCGGCAATTTCCAGCTGCTTCCAGAAGGTGCCACCCAACATAAGCTGCCCCACAAGGCGTTTTTCGGTATAGTCGTCAACTTGTTCGCGGTCCAGAAAATCCAGACGTTCCCGGCGACTTGCGAACCCTTTGGCTTCTACGAACAGAAATGGAAGTATTGAAGGAGTGTAACGCAGTGTCGCCGAGTATTCTTCCAGCCCTCCAAACTGACTGGAAAAAGTCAGGCTTGTAGGGGAGTGAAACAACTGGCGGGTTGTGAGTTCCGCCAGCGCCACGAATTCATGGTCGTTGTCGTATCGTATGCCGGCGTCCAACTTCACCATTGAGGCTTCTTTGACTTTGTATATCAGGCAGTAGTGGTCTCCGGTTATATGCTTGAGATAATAATCGACGCTGTCAAACAGTTGAGTGGCATAGAGGCGTTTCATATCGCCTGTCAATACGGCAACGTCCATAGGCTCTCCCCGGCGAGCCCGGATCTCTCGTTCCATCTGGCGTTTGGAGACGATCTTCAGGCCATCAAAATCAACGGACTCAATAATAATCGGTGTTTTATTTTCGGGCCTTGGGGGATGGGGGCGCGGCGTAAGACCGGCCTCCAGGGTCTTCTTCTTTATTTCATCCAAATGATCCTCAGCTTCCTCCTCTCCCCGCTGCAAAATCTTGGTCATCCTTGAAAAATCGACGAAGACAAAGCCTTCCAGGTCGGGCCTCAGTTTTATATCGGCCAAGGGTTCAGTCTCTTTCATATTCCCGTGTATTTGAAGACCGAAGGCTTGATCGACTATATCGATCACATTCCTGATATCCTCCGGTTTATATAAAGGGGAGGATACATTGACGGCAATCACAATGTCAGCTCCCATGTCGCGCACTATATCTGCAGGCAGGTTGTTCGATAGCCCGCCGTCAACGAAGAGTGTTCGGTCCTTTTCCACAGGAGTAAAGAAGAGGGGCATAGCAATGGAAGCGCGCAAGGCCTCGGTCATGCTTCCCTCGCGAAAAGCCTCGGGTTCACCGGTGATAAAATTGGTGGCTATTGCACGGA
>JARRLM010000302.1:0-3838 GCA_037386985.1 Acidobacteriota bacterium
TGCGACGCGCTGGACGGTCTCGCAGACGGCATGATCAACGACTGGAGTAACTGCGACTTTGATCCCGGAGTTCTAACCTGCAAAGAAGAAAAGACCAACAGCTGTCTCTCGGAGGCACAGGTAGGTGCATTGCGGGATCTTTACGCCGGCCCGCACACAAGGACCGGGACGCCGCTTTATGGCGCTTTTAACTACGATACAGGTATTGCCGACCCAACCTGGCGGGCTATGCATATTGGTTCCTCAGGCACCAGCGAATGGGATTCTGCCGATGCAACACTTGGCGTAACAAATATGCGTCATTATCAACTGACACCTCCGGATCCGAACCTCGATCCCATGGCCTTTGATTTTGATCGCGATGTACAACGTACTCGTCATACGGGAGCGATGAGTGACGCGGACTCCACTTTCTTGGAGACTTTCGCGCGTCACGGAAAAATGATTGTCTATAACGGGCTTTCCGATCAGGGCATGGCGTCCAGCGTGCTTGCCGATTGGTATGATGAGGTAGTCAATGTCAATGGCGAGACGATTCGTGAATCTGTGCGACTGTTTCTTATTCCCGGTATGTGTCATTGTTCCGGCGGCCAGGCCACAGACCGGTTCGACATGCTCGAAGCAATCATGGCCTGGGTGGAGGAAGGGCGTGCGCCGGATCGAATCGTGGCGACGGGTGCAGCTTTTCCGGGTGTGTCGAGACCGCTTTGTCCATACCCTCTCGTGGCGCGTTACAAGGGTGGCGACGTAAACGAAGCCGACAGCTTTGTGTGCACCGAGTAGAGTGCGATTGGGGCTAAGTATGTTTTTAAATAGGGTATTTGTTCCACATGTCGGCAGCTATCTTACGATACAGTTCATGCATGGCGTCTGTCACTTTGCTAAAAAACCATGAAATGATGTGTTGGATGGAAAAGGGAGGAAATCTACCAATGCACTTGACTCGTCGCAAATTGCTTTGTTCCGGTACCATTATCGGGCTTTGTTTAATCATACTTTGGATGACCGGTTTTGCGGGCGACCCGCAGGGGAACCTTCCGGCATCGAATACGGATTTCAAGACAGCACCCGCTTTGCCTTACCTTCCTACCGGCTTTCCCCAGGTGGTGGTTGTCAGCGGGACGGACCGCGAGATGGGTGTTCAATACGGCGAGCAGGCGGCCGCAGCAATCGTTCATAACGTCGCAATTTTCAAGAGCCGGCTATATGACAGCCTCGGAAGTGATACAACGGACAAAGATATGCAGGCGTGGGATTACTATCTGACAAAACACAATCCGGCTTACAGAGAATGGCTTCTCGGCATCATGGAGGGATGCGAACATGAGGGATTGAAGGTGGGCTACCTCGACCTGATAATGCTTATGGTATATCCGACAGAACTTTGGGCAAGGCCCCGGGATCCCTATCCAGCCGAGGCTGGCATAGCCGCATTGAATGCTCCGCCTTCTTCCATTTCAGGCATCGGTTATCATTCCTGCAATTCCTTTGCAGCGACAGGGGTCCTGACGCCGGATGGGAAACCGATCCACGGAATAACCTCCATGGCTGCCACGGAAGCGATGGACAATATAATTCTTCTTGCTTTTCCCGAACGTGGCGCCAGTTTTGTTTCCCAAACATACGCCGGAAGAGTGAGTTCGAACTTTGGGATGAACAGCAATGGTTTTGCATGGACTATGACCGCTATTATGTCCGACGCGCCAGTCTGGGGCATTGCGCCGGAGGTTTATTTCCATTACCTGTCTCAACTGGCTGCATCTCCAGATGAAGCCCTTGAATACCTGAAGTCCACGCCAAAGGGGGGAGTTACGGGCGGTTTTATTTTGACGGATGCTTCGGGAAGTGTTTCCGTATATGAAGGCACCGCCGATCACTTCCATTTGAGCCACCCGGGTGAAAGAGGCGAAATCGGGCCGTTCGTGGTTCAGACAAATCACCTCGTGGATCCGTCGCTTGCCGCCTATAATCCGAAATGGGTGGCGAACTCGGGCACCTACGGCCGTTATGACACCGTGCAACAATTTCTTAAAGAGGCGCCCTCTGGCACTGTCGATTTTAAATTCGCTAAAAGCCTATTTGCCTCCTGCGACTGGTACGATGCAGGCAAAGCCGCCTGGAACCGCAACAAGCCAGGAGCCCCGGAGATTTCGAATAGTCACACTTCGGTGGGGCAAGCAATCTTTCTCCCCGCAGATCTAATCGCCTATTTGCAGGCGGGCACACCGAGTGGTCGGGGACTCCCGGCATTCGCAACCGGTGAATATGTCAAAATCAAGCTTTCCACCGATCCCAAGGTAGTAGTGAAGCGGGCAGACGCTGATTCCTTGGCTTTATACTGGGACGCATGCGATTCTTTCGAACGCGATATGAATGTAAAAGCGAATTACCTCACCGCGACGATTGCGAGCGATATTGAAGGCATGCTGGACCAGGCAATAGGAGCCTATTCCCGGGGAATGGACAGGGCCTCGTTTGCAAGTCTATCAACCGATTCAAAGAAGCAAATCGGGCTGTGGGCTGAAGCTATGACTTATTACGCGAAAGCTCAGCTTTACGCCCAGATGGCAAAAGCAGAACTGGTAAAAGCCGGGGAACTGTCTGCACGATGACTGCCATCCAGAAAGCGCCCGTAAGCTTCGGATAGTGTGCCGGCGGTTACATGGAATATCCATTCGGATGACAAACGGTTCCTGATGATATCTAAAAAAACATCGTAGCTGAAAATCAATATCATCATGAACTGGGTTGAAGAACTTAAGGAAAGAGTTCCGGGTCCAGATGTCCTTGAGAAAATTTCACTTTTCCAGATACAGTGTATTTTTGGAACTGGGGGAATATATAAATATATTTACGGTCAGCACTGCAAGTGCTCGAAAAAAGTATTAATCGAAATAAATTTCCTGTACTGCGAGATGAGAATAAGCCGGTTAATGTCAAAACGATCAAGATAATAAAAGGAGGCAATTCATGGTCATAAAAGGAAAACTGACAAAAGAAATGTTTGGTCGGACGATGCCGGTCACCGCTCCCGCCTTTGTAGAGAAACCGCCGTACTGGAGGGGAGCTACTTATTATACATTCATCTATGAGACAGATCCGGAAATCGTCGCACAGCTTGTTCCCGAACAGCTGACGCTGACCGATCCTACAACTGCGCGATTGATATGCGGGACATATGAGTGGACTACGGCAGGGCCGTACATGGAGCTTCTACAGGCTGTGGATGTCGAATATGAAGGGGAGGAGTGTGTCTTTTTTACGCAGGCAGGTGTAAGTCACAGCATTCCCCTGATGGCCGGGCGGGAAACCTTTGGTTTTCCCAAGAAGGTGGGGGAGATCAGTTTTGTCCGCCACGAAGATATAGTGGGGATATACTACGAGCGGCCGCATGGTCTGCGACTGATTACAGCAGTATTTCGCGAGATCAGCCCGGTGGAACCGGTACCGGAAAGCATCAGCATTAAAGGCATAACACTGAGAGTGATCATCAGCCCGGATCCGAACGTACGTTATTCCCTGGTAGAACTGATCAAAGGAGAACTCGAGTTCAAGCCGAAAGAAATTTGGATTGGTGAAGGCAATTGCAGCTATTCCGGTTTGTCCGAGCTTGATCCCTGGCATCAGGTACCGGTCAGAAAAAATCTGGAGTGTACCCGCATGAGCCTGGATATCGATATGAAGAATACTGAGATTATAGAATCCTGGTAACTCTGTAACTCGAGCACAGAGGATGTTACCCTCATCTGTAAAATAAATTCTCTGGATATTTAGCTATCTCAGCATTGACGAATGCACCAACCGCCAAGGCCTTTCTTGATTTTCTTTGTGCCTGTAA
>JARRLM010000303.1:0-3836 GCA_037386985.1 Acidobacteriota bacterium
ACTAATTATACTGCAATTACATCAAGCTGATACTCATAATCAACCGGGCCCGCTATTCATTGTATATTCTTGCGTCTTTGCGTTAAGGATTTCTGAAGCCTGAGCTGCTGTTTTGGTTTTGAGGCTTCTTAATCCGACGGCTGTCACATCACAGCCTGTTCATCCCTTCCAGATTCCGAATCATTGGGTGTCCAGGTTTATCCAAGTTTACCTCATCCCTCCAGGCTCCGAATCATTGGGTGTCCAGGTTCTCCAACAGGCTCCGAATCATTGGGTGTCCAGGTTATGCTTGACCTCCTGTGCCGGTCTAGGGACTGCTGTACGGTGGAATCGCCATAAGCCGTAGTAACTTTTGTCGCTGTAGGTCTTAAATCCGGGGAGTTCTCGGCCATGAACTGAACGGGTAATACAGGGAGGATCCCATGGGCTCTGATATGCGTCGTAGAGATTTGCTAAAAGGATTGGTTTTTTTGATTCCGCTGCGTTCGCTGCTGGCCGATACATGGCCGCAGTTTCGCGGGCCCGGCGCCCGCGGTATAGGCCCGGATGACCCGCGGCTTCCGGAAATCTGGAGCAAAAGCGAGAACGTTCTCTGGTGCATAGACATTCCCGGAACCGGGTGCGCTTCACCTGTAGTGTGGGACAACAGCATCTTCATTCACACAAATGTGAATGAGGCGGGAGAGGATGCCGCCCACAGGGGATTGTCCGGAGGCCGGATACAGTACCATCCGCGCGATGAGGAGCACCGTTCGATAGCCCTTTCCATTGATTTCGAGACCGGCAAAACCCGGTGGATGACGGAACTTCATCGGGGTGTGCCGAAGGCCTCCCGGCATCCGAAGAACAGCTATGCTTCGGAAACACCGGTTACAGACGGCCGGCGCGTCTATTTTCACATCGGCGATCTCGCAACCTATTGCCTGGATATGGAGGGGAAAATCTTATGGACGAAGGAATGGCCTCTCAAGGCGACCCGGTACGGCTACGGTACGGCATCTTCGCCGGTCCTTCACGGAGGCCGGTTGTACCTTCTAAAGGACAATGAAGAGGAATCGTACCTCTTCGCCCTGGACAAGGACACCGGACGCGAGATCTGGAGAGTCAAGCGGGATGAGCCGACTACATGGTCCACGCCTTATATATGGCAGAACACGCGGCGGACCGAGATCGTTACGTCCGGGTCCAAAAAGATCCGCTCCTACGATCTGAACGGCAAACTGCTCTGGGAAATAACCCGCCAGGCGACCCTGGCCGTCCCCTCTCCCTTTTCAGATGACGGCCTGCTCTATGTAACGACGGGATATCCGACCGACCCGCTCAGCCCGGTATATGCCATTCGCCCCGGCGCGAGCGGCGATATCACGCTGAAGGACGGAGAAACGAGCAGCGACTCTATTGCATGGAGCCTGGCCCAGGGCGGTCCTATCGATCCGTCATCTTTAGTCTACAAGGGAAAGTACTACGGCTTGACCGATATGGGGTTCTTGGTTTGCCATGATGCAAAAACGGGTAGAGAGATATACGGAAAACAGCGGATAGGCCAGGGCGGGACTTTCACGGCCTCTCCTTGGGCGTACAACGACCGCGTTTTTTGCCTCAGCGAAGACGGCGACACATATGTGGTTCAGGCCGGTTCCGAGTTCAAACTGCTCCGGAAGAACAGCATCGAAGATGCGTGTCTGGCCTCTCCGGCTATCGCCGACGGGAGCCTGATACTCAGAACATACAGCAAGCTCTATCGAATCGGTACCGAAGGGCCGGCCGATTGAGTATGCGGTCGGCAGGAAATAATCCTTCAAGCAAAGGAGGGAGCGCTTTGAAATTACTGGCGATAAACGGCAGTCCAAGGAAGACGTGGAATACGGCTACACTCCTTCAGAAAGCGGTGGAAGGCGCAGCCTCGCAGGGCGCGGAAGCGGAGATGATTCATCTTTACGATCTGCACTTCAGCGGCTGCGTGAGCTGCTTCGCATGCAAAACTACCGGAGGTAAAAGCTACGGCAGCTGCGCGGTCAAAGACGACCTGGAGCCGATATTGAAAAAGGTCCCGGAAACGGACGTCCTCCTGTTGGGTTCCCCCATTTATTTCGGATCCGTTACGGGTGAGATGCAGTCGTTTCTGGAGCGTCTGCAATTTCCGTATCTGACCTACACGGACCCACCCGGTTCCATCTTTCAGGGAAAAATCCGTACCGGGTTCATCTTCACACTGGGCGCGGATGAGAAAAGGGCGAAGCAGATCGGCTTCGACGCCCGGATCGCCATGTATGGGTTTGTCCTGAAGATGATTTTCGGAAATTCGGAGTGTCTCAGTTGCTACGATACCTACCAGTTCGAGGATTACAGCAAGGTATTCGCTCCCCGGTGGGACCCGGAAAAGAAGGCAAAGAGAAGAGCGGAGATTTTCCCGAAAGATTGCAATCATGCCTTTGAAATGGGCAAAGGACTTGCCTCAAAAGACTGATTGCCGGAACATAATGAGAAAATCGACAGGATGCGGGGATTCGTGAATACTGCCCGAAATGCGTGGAACGATCCGTATTGCCGTGAACCGCTTTCCACAGTAATCTACCTTTCAAACCATACGGAAATGTCGCGATTTGAATAATAAGGGAGTGTAAAAGTGTTGGCGATCGCCGGAGCCGGCGGGCAGGTGGGAAGAAGGGTGGCCGAACGTCTGGCCGTGCTGGGGCTGGCCCAGCGTTTGATTGTTCGAGACCCCTCCCGGGCCCCACGCGTGCCCGGCGCCGAAACGGCAATTGCAGCTTCCTACGGGGATGCCGTTTCGATGCAACGGGCGCTGACGGGCGTTCACAAGCTATTCCTGGTTTCCGCCCGCGACAGGTTCGGGGTTGCCCATATCAGCGCCAAAAATGGTGTGAAGCCTCCTCCGTATGATCGGTTGCAGCAGCAGATCACCGCCGTGAATGCAGCGATAGCCGCCGGCGTGGAACATATTGTCTACCTCTCGGTTCTGAATGCCTCTGCAGATGCCACATTCATCCTGGCCCATGACCATTTCCATACCGAAGAACACATCCGGGCCGCCGGAGTGCCGTTCACTTTCCTGCGGGCCGGCCTGTACACGGAAAATGTCCCCCACAGTGTCTCGGAAGATGATGTCATCCGCGCTCCCGCCGGGGAAGGACGCGCCGCCTGGGTCACGCGTGACGATATTGCGGACGTCGCTGTCGCCGTCCTGGCCGGGTCCGGTCATGAGGGACGCACCTACGATGTGACGGGTCCGGAAGCGCTTACGATGGACGAGACGGCCCGACGGCTCTCCGCCGCGGTGGGGCGGAAGATCGTCTACAGGATCCAGACTCCCGAAGAAGCCCGGAATACACGTTCGACCAGCCGATTGGAACAATTCGAAGCCGAAAGGCGGATGCTTACCGGACATGGCCTGGATGACTACGAAGTGGAAGTTTTTGTCACCCACTTCCTGCAGATCGCTGCCGGCGAACTGGCGCAAGTCAGCGACACGGTCCCCAGACTGACCGGTCACCCGGCCCAATCGCTGGCCGATTACCTTCAGCAACATCCGGAAAGCTATGCCCATCTACTCGGAAGGTGAGAAATTTTATCGGCGCGATTATTTCTTCCCCGTAAAGAGAATTCTTCCCAGAATATCCCTGTCCAGATCGCCATGAAGAAGAGCGGGCCGTGTCGCCATGAGGTCCGAAACAACCTGATTCAGCGGTCTGGCTTCCCTCTTTCTGCGATGTTCGCCGGAATCGCCGATAACCAGCCACAGTCTTTCCCGGACATCCTGCGGCAGCGCCTGCTCGAGGTATTCCAATGCGAGGCTTTTATAATCTTCATCTCCCATA
>JARRLM010000304.1:0-9124 GCA_037386985.1 Acidobacteriota bacterium
GAACAGATCCTTCCGGCGATCGTCGTGGAAGAGCTTGAGATCCTGCGCGATGCAGTCTTTTACGGTCAGCGCATTGTAGGCGAACCAATACGGGAGATTGCCGCCGGGCCTCCACCGGGCAGGAACTTTTTTGACAACGCTGTGATCGCAAGGCTTGCTGTCCAGATCAACGATCGGTTGGCCGACGCGGAAAACCTTCTCGACCCGCCCATCCTGGAGCTGAACATCGGCGCCGAAGAGATCGAGGGGACGCTGGAGAAGGCTGCGGCCGGTTTCGACCTGGCGCGATTCATCATGCCGGGGATGATTTTCATGTCGATCCTTTTCATAGCTCAAGGCATGAGTGAAGACCTTTGGAGAGAGAAGGACGGAGGCACTCTCCGGCGGGCGGTGACATCTCCCCACTCATTGCTGCCGTTTATCGTCGGAAAACTTATCGCCGGCTTGCTGTTGACCGCCGCGGTGAGTACCGTGGCACTGCTGGTCGCCGTCTGGGCGTTCGACCTGCCCATGGCGCGGATCCCGGTTGCCATTATCTGGTGCACCTTTGCTGGGACCGCTCTTCTCGGCTTCTTCCACTTCATCGCGATTCTGGGGAACAGCCAGCGTTCGGCCAATATAGTCACCTCGATGGTCCTGTTTCCGCTGATGATGATCGGCGGATCTTTCTTTCCCTTCGAAGCCATGCCGGCCTGGATGAGGGGCATCGGAGTCTGGACCCCGAATGGGATGGCCGTGGTCCAGCTTCGTGAGATGCTGTTCGGTGTTCCGGAACTTCCAGGCCTGGCGGTTGCAGCCTTGGGGATTGCTGCAATCACCGGCATCAGCTTGTTTCTCTGTCTCCGCCGTTTGAGGGTTTTGGTTACGGTATGAACGCTTTGCGACATGCGCTTCTCATCGCCCGGCGCGACCTGGTCCTGATCATCTGGCGCATCGAGGGTTTGGTTTGGATTTTCATCATGCCGATCGTGTTCTTCTATTTCATCGGCATTGTAACGGGAGGCCTCGGCACGCTCTCGAGCTCAAGCGACGACCCGGACCTTCTGGCTTTGACGGCGCCCGACAACGGAGGTGTGCTCATCGACCAGCTTGTTGCCCGGCTCGAGGAGCAGAACTTTCGGGTGGATCGTCCGGAAACAGAGGAAGTCCGGGCACTCTATGCCCGGCAACTGACCATAACGGCCGATTCCGAGGACGCGACCGTCCCGGAGGGATCCCTCACCGATTGGGCCCTGGCCGGCAACACAATCGTGCTGCACTTCGAGAGCACTCTCGAGGGGCCCGGCGCCGTTTTCGATCAGATCCGCGTTGCGCGCGCCGCATACACAGTCCTGGCGGATGCTGTTGTTATCGACGTGACTGGCGCGACGATGACGGACGAATCGTTCGCCGAGCTGGCTGCCATGCCTCGTCGGTTGAGCCTCGATGTCCGCCCGGCAGGGCGACGCGAGCTTCCACCCGTAGGGTTTGCCCAGTCGATTCCCGGAACGATGGTCATGTTCACGATGTTGATACTGGTTACGGCAGGCGCGATTCACCTGGTGATCGAGCGCAGGGAGGGCCTCCTCTGCCGCCTTGCCTCAGCGCCGATCTCGCGCTGTTCGATCGTTCTCGGCAAGCTCGTTGGACGAACAGCGGTCGCCATGGTCCAGATTGCGTTTGCGATGGTGGCCGCCGTTGTTCTTTTCCAGATGGACTGGGGGCCGTCGCTGCCGATGGTGGTTCTGGTTCTGCTGGGCTGGTCCCTGTTCAATGCGTCATTGGCAGTGGTTGTCGGCAACTTCGTGAAAACCGAAAGCCAGGCTAACGGAATCGGCGTCATGGTCTCCCTGCTCCTCGCGGCGCTCGGCGGCGCGTGGTGGCCGATCGAGATCACCCCGGAGTGGATGCAGCGCCTGGCCATGTTCCTGCCGACAGGGTGGGCCATGGATGCCATGCACAAGCTGGTGAATTTCGCGTACGAACCTGTAGTGGCCTTGCCGCACCTGGCCGGTATGCTGGTCGGAGCCGCTGTGCTCGGCGGTGTAGCAGCCCGGACGTTTCGGTATCAGTAGAGGCCCGTAGTCGTAGCTGCTGTCTTGCAGCTCTTGCTCTCTCTTTATCGACCTTCCATAATTATCAGAGGCTGGAGCAGGTCTGATACCTGCAGAAATTAAAAAACCGGTTTTTTATTTTTTCTATCGGTCGCCGGTGCTTTGTTCCTGGTGCTCAGCGCCATAGCAAACTTTTCGTTCATCGTGACGGCGAGCCGGAGGCCTTCTTCTTCCCGGATCCAGAACAGGATCGTCAGACCGACGACAAAGAACAGGATGATGGTTGCCATCGCCAGCCGATGTGCGAGCAGCACATCATAGGTCCCGACCAGGCCCAGCACGGCGCCATACGTAAGGGGCCCGAGCAGGCTCGACATCTTCCCGGAGAAAGCGAACAGGCCGAACATCTCGCCGTGCTTGTGCTCGGGTACGAGCTTGGCGAACAGGCTGCGGCTCGCGGATTGATTGGGACCCATCATCATGCCAATAATGGTCGCTGCAACGCAGAACCCGACAATGGATGTCCACATTACACCGATGATTCCCGCCGCGATGAGACCTAGCAACGTGATAACCAGCGTCTTCTTGCCACCGATTCTGTCGTCGATGAATCCGAACCCGAAGGCGCCGATCCCGGCTGCCAGGTTCAATGCGATTGCGATGACGAGGAAGGTATCAAGCGAAATCTTCAGGACGGCAGCGGTGTATATCGAGGCCATCGAGATCAATGTTACGAGGCCATCATTGTAGATCATTCTGGCTCTGAATCCGATGCTCATGTACGTTCCAAGCGAGGCAGTACGCTTTTCGGCCCGCTCCTTTAGTCCGAAAAACAGGGGCAACGAGAAGACAAGGTACCATGCGGCGACAAGCAGAAGGGTGCTGCGGATGTTCAGGTACCCTTCTTTAGGAAGCCACAAATGGATCATGCCTAAACCGATCGCAAGACATAATAATCCGCCGACATAACCCAGAAAGAACCCGAGACCAGAAATCCGGCCCATCGTCTCCGAGTTTGCGATTTCGGGCAGGAACGCATTGTAGAACACATTGGAGGATTCGAAGCCGACATTCGCTATCACGAAAAGAGCCGCCGCCATTAAGGCTTCACCGTTGCCTACGAAGAACAGAAGGAAGGTGAATAGGATGGACTCTAACGCAAATCCGATCAGAAAAAGCTTCTTACGGCCGGAGTAGTCCGCAACCGCTCCCAGCAACGGCATCATAATTGCAACCAGGACGGCCGAAATATTGACCGCCCGTGTCCAAAGGATTGCTCCCATGACCGTTTCTTCGCCGCCCGCTATTACCTCGGCGAAAAAACGGCTGTGAATCCCGCTCGGCACGGTCTTCAGGGTCGATGCGACCGGTATGGGAAAATCATTTCAATCAGGATTCCTTCCGATCGTCCGGATTGTTAACCGTAAATATATTTGTGCAATTCCTCAGGTTTCTTATCGAACTTGGTGCTGAGCATAGTAAATTCGAGACTAGAAATTCAAAAAAGTTGCAAGGGGCATTTTATCGGAAAAAAGGATGGATTTGATAGAGGTATAGCTTTTAATAACGGAGGCTTATTTTGATTATCCGCCCCGCTGCAATAATTTTCTGACATCAGACTGCTTGTATCATCCAGTGCAGATATACACACTTCTTTTGATTTCCCTGTCTGTTGATTGATCACAGACCGAATTCGTGGCAGGCTGTGACCGTACTTATCCATTTAATTTGTGTATGAAAGATTCTACCTGTCTGGAAGATTCCAGGCTTTTTATGAGAGGTCCGATATGCAAAGCATATGGCAGGAGATGATGGGCCGGCAGTTCGCTGCGGCCATTCAGATGCTGCGTTCCGCGATTGAGGCCTGCCCGGACCAATTGTGGGACGATCGCTCTGAGGGATCGCCATTTTGGCACTTGGCCTACCACGCGCTTTTTTTCATCGATTTATACCTGTCGCACGATGAGAAGACATTTCAGGCGATGGATTTTCACCTGCAACACTCACAGTTTCTTCCAGGTGATTACGGGGAATATGCCGGTATTGTCGATACACCCGATAGCGCTTTTAGCAGAAGCCAGCTATTGGAGTACGCCGATCACTGTCTGAAAAAAAGCGATGAAACTTTTACGGGATTAACCGATGAACGCGCCCTCGAACGTTGTGGTTTCTGGTGGTATCAACTTAATGTAGGCGAATTCCTTCTGAACAACCTCCGTCATGCCCAGCACCATGCTGGCCAGTTAATCTTGCTTCTTCGCCGCCGTGCTGGAATCGGAATTGATTGGCTGGGTACCAGGGACAATCAGCCGCCGGATCCGACCTGGTGACCAGGCGGTACTGGTGCTGTAATAAGCGAACAGGCTATTTCAGTTTCAGAGTACTCCACGGAATCCATTTTTCGCGATCCACATCAGTGAACTTGGAGCGCATAAAATCCGTCGATTGGCCGTTCTTTTTACCAAGGAGGAACTTATCGAGGTACGCCTCGAGATCGGGCGTGAAATCCTCGGACCATCTGCAATGGCCAATATTTGCTTCCGTTACGCCCATGCGCTCCGGAACGCTCAGGCTTTTCCAGACTTCGCGTGCGGCGAGGGCATCGATGCGGGCTGCTTCCGCGCCCATTCGCGGGATCTGTGAGCTCTCGATCATCAAAACGGCGCGGGGCGCGATCATCGCAATCAGTTCGTGATGGTCGAATGGGAGCTTGTCGGGTTCGTTATTGAACTGACGCAGCGCTCGGCCATACCAGGGGAATTCGTCGTTTGATCCCTGCGCATGGAGGAGATTCTCAACCTCAACGTTATCGCGCTTTTCGAGCATGTCCGAGTACCGCCATGAAATCATTCCCCCTCCGCCGGACTCCTGGGGAATGGTCAGCGCGATGCGTTCATCAAATGCACCGGCATACAAGGCCATCTTGCCCTGGAAAGAACAGCCGCTCACCGCAAGCCGCTTTGTGTCAATACCGACCTCCGGAAGGATCTCCAACGCATCGATGAGGCGGCTTATGCCCCATGCCCAGCGGATCATGTAACCAGCGGTGGCAGTGGGATAGAGTTTCATGAAGTTGCCTGAGGCGTAGTCGATACCAACGAAGCTTGTTGGAGCTACCTGGTTGGCTCCGAAGGTGACGGTCGCGATTCCCCGTTTACTGAACAGATCGGCTGGCAGGCTGCCCGTGGGGGAATTCATGCCGATTATGGCCGGAATCGGTACCGCCGGGGCGCCGGCGGGACGGTTGATCCTAGCGGTCATGTTGAAGGTCCGGTCGCCTTCACCCATCGTGATGTTGATTATATTGCCGTCAAGAGTTGCCCACGCCGGATACGCCAATCTTCACGTGTGGTGATGCGGCTGCCATCGGCTTTTTTAAATGGATCGGGCAGGTATGGAATGGACGGGAGATCGCTGAATGCAGGCATAGGCGGCTTCTTAACGTCCGCACCCGTGTTCTCCTCATCATAGTGGAGCATCCTTTGAAATAGGCATATTCCAGATTCCGGCCGTAGAAGGCCTTGATGATCTCCTTGGATTTGACGGTCATTTCATGTGTCGAGCGATAGGCGAAATCGATCATTTTTTCGGGATGTCCGATGGCCCAATCCCCGCCCTGTTCCTGGTGGCCCGTGTCGGTGCCGGCGGTGGCGTACCCGAGTCTGAGAGCTTCAGGCATATCAAACGCCCTGCCCTGGATGGAACCAGCGAAGAAGCCGTTTCCGGTGCCCATGAACTTTCCGTTCCAGTTTTGGGCGGGCAGCCAGAGCTCCATTTTGATCAGGGAATCGGAAGTGGGCCGGAGGTCCAGTTCAATCCGGCAATGGGCCGGGATATTCGCCTGAGGCGCCCTTCTCCCGAACATTCCGGCTTTTGGGGCCGGGCCTTCAGCGACGAGAGAAGCACTGGTGATCGTGGTGTCGGCAAGCTCAAGATCGATCAGTTTATCGCACGGTGTCGCGGAAACGGCGGCGCCCAGAAGGAAGAAAGCAATACTATTAAACATAGTGATCTCCTGGCAAAAAGGAAAGAAACTGTCTCAATTCTGCAAAATGTTTTATCACATTATTTTAAATAAGATCTATGCTGAAATGAGTATTATGTTCCTGTCTGCAAATATAGCGGAGTATTTGATCGCATATCTTCTGGTAGTAGTATTAATAAAACATAACTGTTGTTGTTGTGGGGCAAAACATGAACAGGAGTCGAATGAAATGTTGCACCAAAGCTATGATGTCCGGTTTCCTGGCATTTCTTGTGTTCATGCCCTCGGCATGGTCCTGGGGCCCCATCGGTCACAGAGTAGCCGCAAAAATGGCACAAGACAATCTAACTCCCGCAGCACTGGATACAATCCACAATCTTCTCGGTCCTCAAAAGACCCTCGTGGATATCGCCACATGGGCCGATGAACAAACAGAAGTTTCCGATGCCTCCTCCTGGCATTACATCAATATCCCCATAACCGAATTCAGCTATAACAGAAAATACTGTCAGCCTGAAGGATGCGTAGTCAGCAAGATCTATGAATTCAGGCGCATACTGCAATCTTCAAAAGCTACGAAAGCTGACAAGCAACGTGCCCTTAAATTTCTCATCCATTTCATAACAGATCTCCACCAGCCCCTGCATGTCGGTGATACCGGCAGCAGAGGAGGGAATCAGATACAGGTCCAATTCTACGGGCAAGGCTCCAATCTGCATAAGGTCTGGGATTCTCAAATCATTGAACACTACAGCAAAAATGAGCAGGTATGGCTATGGCAGCTTACGGGGAAAGCCAGTATTGAAAAGAAAGAGCAGTGGTCCGGCGGAACGCCGGAAGACTGGGCAACAGAGAGTCTGCAGGCTGCCAGGAAGGCATACCGTCTCCCGGGAAAGGAGACAGTTATGAGATCCGGTTCAAAGCTTGATAATGAGTATGTGGTGAGTGCAATTCCGATTATTCAGGCGCAGCTGGCGAAGGCAGGGATCCGGATAGCGTGGGTGCTGAATGAGATTTTTTACTAGAAAGATGCCGAGAGTAAGATTTTATGGGTATGGATTGGAAAAGTTGTGTATTAGATTGATTCATAACGCTAGTATTTATAGGAAAAATCCGGTATGTCCCAGCTTTTGGCTGGGGATGAAAAGAAAGCGGTGGCATGGGGGCTCTGCTCCCATGGTTTTTTCCTTAGGAAGAAGCTCCGACCTTTGCTCGGAGTTCTTCACTTAAATATTTTTAAAGGTTGAAGAGAAAGGAATGAGTGAATGTGCCATAGGGTGTGGAAACGGATGTTTATGTTGTTCCTCCTGACATTAGGACTGTGTCCAATCGGCTTTACGCAGGAATCCGGGCAACAGGATCTCAGGAGAGAAATTGAAGCCTTAAAGAAGGGGCAAGAGCAGATTCGGGAAGAGTTGAAAGATATAAAAGAATTGCTCCAAGGCAGAGAGAAAGCCAAACCTTCCGGTCCAAATGTTCGTGATGTGGAGTTTGACTTGGGCAAGAATCCAGTCATCGGGGAGGACACTGCACGGCTTACTTTGGTTGAATTTACGGACTACCAATGACCGTATTGTGCCCGATACGTCCGTGAGACGTCACCTCAAATTATGAAGCAATACGTTGACAGCGGTAAAATCCGTTATGCGCTATTAGATCTACCGCTTTCCATGCATAAATTGGCATTTAAAGCTGCAGAGGCCTCTCACTGTGCAAAAGAACAAGGAAGATTTTGGGAAATGCACGACAGTATGCTGGCCAATCAGAAAACATTGGATGTTCTAAAGTCATATGCAGAATCGATCGGGCTCGATATGAAACAGTTCGAAGCATGTTTAAACGCGGAGAAATATGCCGGTGAAGTTCGCGAAGACATGGCATTAGCTGACAAATTGGGCATTACGGGGACGCCCAGTTTTGTTCTTGCCCTGACTGATCCACAAAATCCCTCAAAAGTCAGAGGAATTAATTATATACGCGGGGCATTACCGTTTGATGCGTTTAAGCAGGCATTGGACGAAGCTTTGGCTGATGTTCAGAAGGAAGGGTCTCCTAAGAATTAAAGAAATAAGTGCCGGCGGATATTATATAAACCTGAAAGAGAGGAGTCCTTATGTCATTCTGGATCAGACAAAAGAGGAAGACGGGCACACATTTGTGGCTGATAGATACCCAGCCCGAATTGCTTTTGATCCTGATTGCAGTACTTTTACTCCCTGTGGTTTTCATTCTGGTGCTGTTTGTGAAGATTCCATGGATCCTTATTGTCGTGGGGGTAATTTCTGTTGCCGCCGTAAGGATTCCCCTATTAACCAGAGGTATCAGGCGTGTGCGGGGAATGAAAAATCTGACGAATTGGGATGCTCAATTCTATAAGACCGGATGCGCGCTTATTATCACCGGTGTGGCTCTGTTATTAATCAGATGGTTTTAACGGGAAGAAATTGAATAGTACACCAGCACGTCTTCAACAAACTCTGCTTCGATAGTGCCCATGTCCGTCTGATCGAATGTGCAGGCCTTTACACGGAACCTTCCTTCGTTATAACTGTCCTCGCGTGACGGGGTGCCGAGGAGTGTCAGCGTATCTTCATACAGAAGGCCTTTTCGAAGGTATTTCAGGGTTTCTTCGCTAGTGGCAGGCGCATGCACCGGTTCCTCGACAAGCACAGCCTTATCTGCCGGTTCAAAGGTTTGCTGTCGCATTCGTTCGTAAGCAGCGTCCACAGCTTCCTGTGAAAAATCCACATACTTTTCCAGAACAGCCATCAGTCCTTCAGGAGTCAGTGCTTCAGGGGGGACGTTACGGTCGAAACGCAGGTTGAATCGTGATCCTGCAGCCAGAACCTTGCGCTCAAGATCCTGCTGTGCTCGGGCCTGGCGTTTCCGGGCTTCCGTATGGCGTTCCGCGTTGATCGCGTCATGGTGGACTTTCATTTCCTCAAGGTCCTCTTCGAGGATCCGGCGCAGGCGCAGTTTCTTTTCCGTTTCCGGAACTTTATCGTTTTTCGGAAAGGGCAGCAGCGCCAGTTCGGCTTCAATGTCTTTGTGGCGTTCCGTCTTGGGTGCCGGGGTATAACGCAGGAGAGCACTGCGACCACCCTGC
>JARRLM010000305.1:0-1066 GCA_037386985.1 Acidobacteriota bacterium
GTGAAGAGCATTAATGCTCTCGTAAGAGGATTCCGGGAGTTCGGTCTCCCGGTCATCAGGACGGAACAGTATCCCGTGGGGCTTGGGAAAACGGTACCGGCCATTTCCGAGTGCCTTCGGGAGGCTCGTACTTCAGGCGCTGTGGAGAAAATGACTTTTTCGGCGATGCAGGTACGGGAATTCACGGACAGGATTAAGGCTTTGGAAGTCGCGTCGTTCGTTGTCTGCGGGATAGAGACCCACATCTGTGTGCATCAAACGGTGTGCGATATGCTCCACGCCGGTTACGGGATCTGGGTTCCATGGGATGCCGTTGGTTCGCGGGATCCTAAAAACCGGGATGTCGCCCTGGGCCGGATGGAGAAGGCGGGCGCCATACTGTCCTCAACAGAGATGCTCCTCTTTGAAATGGCTATGCGAGCTGGAACGGAGAGCTTTAAAAAAATACAGAGTTGGATCAAGTAGCTATTTCTGACTGCCGGCTACTTTCAATTTTCCCAAAACACGGCCCAAAGAGACTTTTACTTCGAACTGAAGCGGAACCTGCCTGTCGTCGGCTGAAAGCCAGATTTTAAACTGGCCCCCTTCTTTAAATAATCCTCCCATAAGGGCGACGGTTTTTAACCTCCACGCGGGAACTTTGCCTGAAGTGGCGTCCAGGGCGTCAAGTTTCTCTACCCGGGATTCTATTTCCTTGACGACATCGTCATGACCGACTACGGATTTGTGTTTGAAATCCGGGTTCAGGGGGAACCGGCGCAGAAAATAGAGGGCGGATAAAGGGTCCTGGACGCATGATGGAATGTCTTCCTTCAGATCATCCTTTTTCAATTCCGGGGGAGTGACCGATTCGTCATACTCGCGGATATGGAGTTGCCGGGTATCTCGAAGGTATTCTACATCGATCTGCCTTCTGCGTTTTCCTTCCCGGACTTTCTTTGATACATGTAAAGTGCAGAAGGTTTCGGGTTCGGTCAGAAACGTAAACTCGTCTTCAATTTTCATTCCCGATAGCTTTGCCAGCATTCCGCTGGAATGGACCTTAAAAACAATTTTCAGAGCTTTT
>JARRLM010000305.1:1102-4925 GCA_037386985.1 Acidobacteriota bacterium
TTTATATTCGGTGTTCCCGACGATTTCGACTTCGGAATCCCCGGCATGCATGTTGGGCAGGAAAAACATGTACCAGGGCGGATCCCAATAGATGCTGTAAACAAGCCGCTCTCCGACAGGAACAGGATAGGCCGGCGCGTTGCCGTCCTTATTGTTCTTTTGCGCCTGCAGTGCGAGCGGCAGAAGAACCATGGTAGTGAATATACACATGCACAGCGGTTTCAATCCATAGATCCAAATGGCCCTGACTGTGGTATTTCTCGGCACTCCGGCTATCTCCTGACCTGCATCGGTTTTTTCTATTTCATATTTCACGATAACTTATCGGTCTTTGCAAGCCTTCTTGTTACTGCCGTGAATACTTCGTCCACGGAGATCTCCATGCAGACGTTGTCTGTCGGGCATCTCCTTTTATAGCAGAAGCTGCAATGCATTGAATGTGTGACGACCTCATCCTCGTCATTCCAGGGACCGTTCCGAACGGGAGATGTTGGACCGAAAATACCCACAACGGCTGTTCCCAGAGCGCAAGCCAGGTGAAAAGGACCGGTGTCCCCTCCGATCAGCAACCGTGCTTTTTTCAAAAGGGGAATCAGTTGAAGAAACGAGATTTGAAAATGGACGGGCGGTTTCTCCCTGCATTGTGCAGCCAGTATTTCATAGACATGCTCCTCACCGGGCCCGGTTGTTACGACAACGGGGATGTTCAGTTCTGTCTGTATTCTGTCCGCGAGCTTTCCGTAGTATTCCGGTTTCCAGATTTTGCTGGACCACCCGCCGCCTGGATTGATGACTGCGAAATTCTTCAATCCTTCTTTCTCGATCAGCGAGTCGATAAGGCTCTCGTCCTCGCCGGCAACGATCGGTTTAAACGGAGTGGAGACAGGATGCGCCCCGACAAGCTCTGCGAGCATTCGGTTCTGAGCCAGAACGTGAAGTGGTTTTCTGGGAGGGATCTCCGTTCGGTTGTAAAACCAGTGGGCGGGCCGTTCCCGCACCAGGTCTTTTGAAAACCCGATCCGGGTTGCCGCTCCACTCAAAAAGCCGAGTAGAGCCGTCTTTAAAAGTCCCTGGAAATCTATGGAATAGTCGTATTTTTCAGCCCGAAGCATGCGAATCAATTTTAATATTGGATAGCGGGCACTGCGGCCGTGCAGAGAGAGACGAACAGCGTCTTTGTCAAAAACGTGGATTGTATCGATCCCGCGGACGGTCGATAATAGAAAGCTGGAGGAGCTTCCCACCAGCCAGTCGATTTTTGCATCCGGAAAAGAATTTCTTAAATCGAAAAAAGCCGGCAGCGTATGCAGGATATCTCCAAGCGAACTTAGCCGGATGACCAGTATCTTTGAAGGGCTGTTCATGAACCGAACCTGGTCAGAATGGTTTTAATCAGAGCCTGCGTGGAATGATCCTTGGGGTCGCCCGCAATAACAACTTTCCCCCCGTAAGAACGGACCGTATCCCTTTCAGGGACGCTTTCTGCCGAGTAGTCCGTTCCTTTCGCATGAATGTCCGGCTGGAGTACTTTTAGAATTCCATCTACGGTGGGATCATCAAACAGCAGCACATAATCTACGCATGCTAATGATGCCATCATCTCCGCCCTGTCCTCAGCACATTGCAGGGGACGCCCATTTCCTTTCAAAGCCGCAACGCCGGCGTCTCCATTGATTCCCAGGATCAGGAGATCGCCAAGTGCTCTGGCATTCTGAAGGTAACGAATGTGCCCGACATGAAGCAGGTCGAAACAGCCGTTGGCGAACACTATTTTCCGTCCGGCACCTCGCAGCTGTCGAACAATGGTATCCATCTCTTCAATATTCTTGATCTTTAATGTCGGGTCCATTCCGTATCTAATAATATCCTTGGCGACAAACCAAACAACAGCTTTTACCGTTCAAACGTTTACACGTATATACGAGGTTTTATTTGAGTGCATCGCGCAATTCTGCGCGTGAAACCGTGGCAGTTCCCTGTTTCATTACCACAATGCCTCCGGCGTAATTGGCGAGACGGGCTGCCTGGGCCGGCGATGCGCCGCATGCCAGTGCCAGTGTGAATACTGCAATGACAGTGTCGCCGGCACCGGTTACATCGGCTACTTCATCAGTTCCATATATCGGAATGTGCAGCGGCGGCCTGTGGGCTTCAAAAAGCGTCATGCCGAATCGGCCCTGTGTGACGAGCAAGCATTGAAGCCGTTGCCGATCGAGTGCGTCCCCGGCAACCTTGTGGAGCAGTTTCGTGTCCGAGCCGATAGAAATACCCGTGCATGCTTCGAGTTCAGTGATGTTGGGAGTGACGGCCGTAATGTCCGTATAGTCCGACATCCGGAATCGTGAATCGGCCACAATGGGTATGCCTTTTGTGTCTGCTATCCGGCATAAGTCGGAGCGTAATGAAGGAGAAATGGCGTTGTACCCATAGTCGCTGAGAATAATGCCATCTGCCGTTTGGATGATTTTTTCAAGCACATTGCGGGAAAGCCGCAGGGGAACCTCCCGATTGCCGCTACGGTCTATGCGGACAATCTGATGAGGTGCTGCATGGCGTGCCCCTGCAAGAATTCGAGTTTTTATCGGGGTTGAATAGGCCCTGAGTCTGCGGATCGCCCGGGTATCCGCTCCGCTGCGGCGTAAGCTGGCCAGGATATCTTTGCCGGCTTCATCCTGGCCGACGGCACCTGCAATCGTAACACCGGCGCCAAGAGCAAGCAGGTTATTGGCTGCATTGGCGGCTCCACCCGGGGATCGGACCAGGTTGCGACAGTCCAATACAAGTACAGGAGCCTCACGGGATATTCTGGCTACCTCTCCATAGAGAAACTCGTCTGCAATCAAATCGCCTATAACTGCGATGGTACTTTTGGAGAATTTTCTCAGAAGGCTTAAGAGCTGTTTTCGCATTTCAGGGAGGCGAATGTAGCAGAATTTCAAATAAAATACAAATGAACTTAAAACATTGTTGCATGTTGGAACGTTAGCGCCTCACGCGTTAAAACAAACTGCACGTTGCACGTTTAGGACGTCTCGTTGAGAATCGGCCTTCTTCTAACGTGCAACAATGCTTTTGTTTTTAACGTTCAACGTTCTCATGTCCAAACGTACAAAGATTTTTATATTTTTCGTGATCCGGCTCACGAAAATGAGAGACCGATGACACTATAATGGCCTCAATTCGTAACCTTGACTTCCCGTGGTCGGGAAATGGGTTCATGCTCTGGAATCGGGGGATGCCCGGGCAGTTACCCTTTCCCGGCTGCGTCCCATAAGCCTACCATTTCGTTGCGCGTTTGCGACGTCTTGTTGAGAATCGCCCCGCTTTTAACGTGCAACGATGCTTTTGTTTTTAACGTTCAACGTGTTCACGTTCCTACGTGCAACGACGCAGTATTTCAATAAATGCATCTTCATTGATGAAGCGGGTGGTCTGTACGGAGACCAGAAGAGGGAAGTCGGGAGGTTCAGAGACTTTGACTGCATCTTTTTCGGACATAATAATTGCCTCCGCTCCGGATTCGCGGGCGTGATGGACACAATCCTGCCATTCCTGAGGACGAAGCCTGTAATGGTCTTTGAAGAAACGGGAGCCCGATACCCGTATGCCCAGATTAAGGACATCCGCTTGAAACCGTGAGGGATTTCCCAGGGCGGCGACAAGAAAAGCCGATTCTATCCTTGTGTTGCTCAATTCCGCTCCTTCGGGATTATTCCATGAGGTAAAGGGAACCAATTTCTCTATGGTCTGTTCGCAGTGAAAAAGGGCAGCCTCCGTTTGCAGACAAAGGATCTCTGAGGAAACTGAATCAACGGTCAGTTCC
>JARRLM010000306.1:0-4696 GCA_037386985.1 Acidobacteriota bacterium
GTCCGGCAAACTGGTTGCAGAGATTTCGCGCCGCTTTCGGAGATCCGCTGGCGCCGGCGGACGAAGTCATCACGGCAGCCAATGTCCAGCGAGCACTGGCCGCCTACATCAATTCACAGGTTTTCGTCAACACGCCATGGCGCTTCTTCCTGAAGGGCAACAATAGCTGGATATCGAATGCTGCGATTGCCGGGGCGGAGTTATTCCTGAAGCCGATATCCGATGGCGGTCTCGGTTGTGCCGGTTGTCACAGCGGCGACAGGTTCACCGACGAGGCGTTCCACAACGTCGGTTTCCCACAGATCGGCCGGGGACAGCGTGCCGATCATACGGACCCCGGCAGGTGGAACGTATTGCGCTTTGATGAAAATTTGTATGCATTCCGCACACCCAGCCTGCTGAACATTGCAGAGTCGGCTCCCTACGGTCATGCAGGAACTTTCGCAACACTCGAAGACGTGATCCGTTACCACGCAAACCCGCGAAGCGCAGTCGACTTTTTCGATTTCTCCCTGGCCTCGCTCATCCAATTCCAGCCTAGTTATGTCCACTATGTGTATGCGGAGCCGAATACGCGCACGGTAATCAGCGCCGCGAGCTTCGATATCGCCGAGCCCTGGTTGCCCGGCCGGAGTCTATCGACAGCCGCGGTCAGCCAGCTGGTTGCGTTTCTCGAAACCCTGACCGACAACTGCGTAGAAAGTCCGGACTGCGTAGGCCGCTGGGCTCCCCGTCCAGACGAAGACCCGGATGGCAATACCTTGTTGCGCGATATGTCGCAGTCGGATCCGACTAATGTCGACACGTCGAATCCCGACGAATATCCTGAGTCGTTCGTGCTTAATTTTCCGCCAATAGCGCCCAACCCCACATTCGCCGATGTACAGAACTGCGAAGATCGGCTGGTCGGGCACAACAACACCGGTGCGGAAGTCTTCACACTCCGTGACAATACGAGCATAGGATTGACGACAGGACACGATTACAGCCCGTACACGTGGATTGCAAATTCGGCAACAATGGTTGCCGGCGGCATTTCGGCTGGATACATCAACGCGGATTGCTGGCCGGATCTGGTCTACACCGGCACTACCCTGTCCGGCTTGCAGGTCTACTCGAATTCCGGCGGCGTTTTCTTTGAAGCGGATCCGGTCCTCAATGGCCTGACAGAGACCGAATTCACCGGTACCGGGTTCGTCGATCTGAACGGTGACTATCGGCGCGAGCTCGTCATCGGAAATCTCAATCCAGGTTCGGTCGTTGTAATGGGCGATACCGGCGATTCGGGATACGAGCCGATCGGGGCGTTGTCGATGGTCCGGCCGACTTTCGGTATGTCGTTCGCCCCGCTCGATAACAGTGGTTTTCCGTACCTCTATTTTGGCCACTGGACTCTGGTAACGGGAACGAATGGGACATCGCCGTCGTTGTGGAAGAACGATGGCACAACGCTGAGGCCCTATGACAAAATCGGGGGCACATCTTCCGCATCGGTTGACCAGCGCCTTAATTTCACGCCCAAGTTCGCGGACTTCACGGGGGACGGTAATACCGATCTCGTGATCGCCTCGGATTTCGGCACCAGCGTGACCTTGCGCAATGTACCGGACGCGCTCTCCGGAGAGCCCCGCTTCGTCAATGAAACGGACCGCAACGTCATTACTGATGAGAACGGCATGGGAAGCGCGCTGCTCGACATCGACAATGACGGGAATCTCGAGTGGTTCGTCACGTCGGTCTTCGATTTCTACCAGACAGATAACGGGGGCTGGGGCGACTCCGGCAACCGACTCTATTCGAACGTCAGCACAGGCGACCGGATCGCGTTCAAGGACATCACGCGGGTAGAAGGTATCGAGACAGGTGTCCGGGATGGCAACTGGGGTTGGGGCGCCTGCGCCGCCGATTTCAATAACGACGGCTTCATCGATCTCTTCCATGTCAATGGATTCGGTTATATACCGGACGGCGTCGGTGAGACTCTCCAGGCTCTCTACCACGACCTGCTGCAGCAATTCATTGCAACGCCGCCGAGACTCTTCATGAACGCTCATGACGGCAGCTTCGTCGAGCAGGCCGCTGCCTGGGGTGTAGACGTTCCATCCGAAGGCAGGGGGCTGGCCTGTTTCGATTATGACCGCGATGGCGACATCGACATCACGCTGCTCGATCAATCGACCGGCGTGCAGTTCTTCGAGAATCGCAGCGGTTCCGGCACAGGACGCGCATTTCTCGATGTGCGCGTTATCGGCGAAGCTCCGAACACCGATGCAATCGGCGCACGGGTTTACGTGACAGCCAATCTCGGCGGTGATTCCGGCACCCAGACTCAGCTGCGTCTGGCCGAAGCGAACAGCAATTTCAACAGCCAGAATTTGCCGAATCTTCACTTCGGTCTCGCGGATGCTGCGACTGTCGACGAGGTTAAGGTCATCTGGCCGGGCGGGACTGAGCTTTCGTGCACAAATGTCGCCATAAATCAGTTCATGGTGCTCGATCAGCGCAACGGGCAGGCCGCCTGTCCATAAGCCGTTACTATGGCCGGGATGAAGGAGGATGCCAAGCCCGCATGTTAGGGGAGTAGGAATTTCCCCTCCCCTGGCGCGCTTTCTTAAAAATACCTGTTATCCCAGCTGAAGCAGATCACAGGACTCAACTTAGAGAAGCGTTGCGCCCCAACTCCCGAGTAATCCAAAAACGTATACTTCCATTAGAAAATCACGACAGACTGCCACCTTCCTCTAAGTTTCAAATGGAAGTATAGCGATAAACGTACATGTGAATTATCTTGTGTGAACAAAGGGCTTATAATATTCAATGAAATTTACAATTATGCTTTATTTTTGAGGTTCAAGCCGGATTTTCTTACTGAAATTGGCCAAGTTTCCAGGGAGAAGATTCGGCTTACCAGCCTGAATTTCATGGGGTAGCACTGTCATCCTGCTGATCCGGAGCAACCGTCGATTCAAATCCGTCTGGTTTTACGGTGAGTACGCTGCAGCGGATTTTATGAATCACCTTTTCCGCTGTGTTTCCTACAATCATTCCCGAAATCCCCTTGCGGGCTATAGTGCCGATCACCAGCATATCCACACCGTTTTTCTCGGTAAAATCCAGCAGAATGCGGTCCAAGTCCCCATGTTGCACATACACCCGATCTGGATCGATGCGTTCCATAAAATCTTTCAGCAGTTCGTCCAGATTATTCTGGACTTCAGACTGGTGGGCATTAATGTAAGCCTTAATTTCATCATCCGACATCTTCACATTCATGACCGACTCGCCAAATGCCGACCATGGAACTAGAATGTCCAGCTGCGCTTCCTCTCTTTCAGCCAGGGAAATCCCCATTTCCAGTATCTTCTTATTCAGCAATTGCCGTTGCGAATCCTCCTGCTGGGTATCGACAGCAATTAGGATTCTCCCGAAGCGATCGCTCTGATCCGGGTCAACGACACAAACGGGACAGGGACAGATACGCATCAAGCGGATTGCTGTGGTGCTGAAGAAGCCTTCTTCCTTATGTTTTATCGAACCCTGAGCTGTTTTTATAACGATATCATGGCCGTTTTGAATTACCTCGCGGGTGATATTTTCGACAGGATTTCCGATAACAACCTCGTAAGACGCATCAATGCCCTGCTGTTTCAGTCCTGCAACAGTCTGCTTCAACCTTGCCTCCCTGTCGTGGGCAACAACTTTCTCCAGATTCCACGATGAGGGCAGTATCTTTTTGACAATGGTGGCGGTCGGCTCAATGCAATCAAAAACCTTGATGGCGCTGCCGTTTCTCTTTGCCAACCTGGTTGCATAGCGCAGGCTTGACCAGCCTTTTTATATTTCGGTCAGCGGCAGGATACCTGTTGAATTCATACAAGGAGCATGGATGTAAAACCGTCATGTTCACTTAAATCAGACTGTTTAATATCCTTCATATATTGTACGTTATTTCCCTGACCTTTTCAGGATAGTAACCACGAATCGATTTGTATATCTGGTCCTATGATCTGCGTTAACATCTCCACGAATGACATAAACCCTGCATATGTGCAAATTTTATCGAAAACCTATGATGTGACAATTGCGCAAAATTGACACGCAACTGCTGAAAACTGTTGACCTGGAAAAGAGCATTTCCTGTCACAGAACAGCAAGTCTTGTCCCCAGAAATGAATCCGGATACAGATATTCGAGTATCAGGATCATATGTTACGTTATTAATATGGTATACATCGTAGACATGAATCCTTTCCAGCAATAATAACGGAGAAGATTCAGCTTTAGCGTTGCGTGAACTCATTCCAAAGGGAGACATGAGAAGGGCATATGGAAATATTTTACGTATTGCTAGTTCTGCTAATCATTACACGTGTGTTTGGTGAATTGGCCGTCCGCGTCGGACAGCCGATGCTGGTTGGCGAATTGATCGCGGGCATTATTCTCGGTCTTTTTGTGCAACAATATTCGTCCACAGTTCCCGTACTGGCAGGTCTGACAGAAGATCACGTATTTACAGCAATCACCAATCTTGGCATCTTTTTCCTGATGTTGTTGGGCGGACTCGAAATGCGTCCACGGCGTATGATGGAAGAATCCGGCGGTTCATTGGCTGTTGCTGCATCTGCAATGATTTTACCGTTGGTGGTTGGATTTGGTATTGCCTGGGCCTTTATCCCGGATTCCAATTTTAAATTTG
>JARRLM010000306.1:4767-8172 GCA_037386985.1 Acidobacteriota bacterium
GCAGGGCCGGTTGCTATCCGTGTGCTGATGGATTTGGGAAAACTCGAGAGCCGTGTTGGGCAGGTAATCGTCTCTGCCGCAGTATTTGACGACATACTCAGTTTAATCCTATTAGCTATCCTGACAGCGATTATTAAAACCGGGGGCTTGCCGGACATCGCGGACATTGGAGTGATCCTGGGCCAGATGGTGCTGTTTTTTGTTATTGTAGTGGTAATCGGCCTCTTTATATTGCCGCGGCTTGCGAAATTAATTTACAAATATATTCAAATTGACGAACTTGAGTTCAGTTTTCTGGTGATTGTGGCGCTTGGATTTGCCGTTTTTGCAGAACTGCTGCATATTCATTTCATTCTCGGCACTTTCGCAGCGGGCTTATTTTTCGGCAGGCGGACAATTAATGAGAAGGTTTATAAGGATGTAAATAAAAAGATATCCGCTATCACTACAGGCTTCTTTGCACCAATCTTTTTTGCATCCATAGGATTGCATTTGGATTTATCTGCAATTACAGCCATCCCTGTTTTTCTTGCACTGCTTATTTTTGTAGCGTTCATAACAAAGTTGGTCGGTGCTTCGATTCCGGCATTTATGATCGGATTGTCAAAACGGAACGCAGTTGCAGTCGGAGTTGCCATGAGTGCACGCGGTGCTGTGGAATTGATAATTGCGGATATAGCGCTGAGGGCGGGATTGTTCTCAAAGCCGGACCCCACACCAATAATTATAGACCACATGTTCTCTGCGATTGTAATTGTGGCTATCGTGACAACAGTGGCAATGCCGATTATATTGCGGTATTTGCTACCGATACATCAAAAGGATACGTAATCGGCCGGCGCATAGGAAGATTGAATGCCTGTTTTAAAATCGTACTCTTTATCGACACCTGTCTTTAATTTCCGAAGAGACTTCGATCAGACGCGTGAATGGGTCTGATAGAAAAACAGGTGCGAATTCCACTATTGATGTTTCCTGGCGGCCTGACATTGACAACAAAATCGGAGGAGCATGGATTTGCTATGAAAATTAAAAGCGTATCGGCTGTTTATTTTAGCCCCACCGGCACAACCGAGAAAACTGTTCTAGCTATTGCGCAGGGTACCGGCCTTCCCTTCAAAGGATTCGATTTGACACTGTCGGAATCACGACGCACGTTCAGGGAAAAATTTGACGAAGACGGCCTGGTCATTGTGGGTTTGCCGGTTTATGGAGGACGATTACCGATGTACCTCGATGATTTTTTCACCGGATTGAGCGGCCATTCCACTCAGGCCATAGCCGTCGTGCTTTACGGCAACCGGGAGTACAACGATGCGCTGATCGAACTCAAAATGAAACTCGAGGCGCATGGATTTGAGGTCCGATCCGCTGCCGCTTTCATCGGAGAACACACGATCAGCTCAAAGATCGCCACGGGACGTCCGGATGCAAAGGATTTGGCTATTGCGGCGGCGTTCGGTAAGAAGAGCGTTGAGTTCATCTTCGAGAACGTTTCAGGCAAGGTGGAAGTGAAAGGGAGCCATCCCTACACATGGAGCGGATTTGATCCTAAAGCTCCGCCCGATCATCCGATTCCCCGGCTCGTCACGAATGACAATTGCATCCAGTGCATGCTTTGCGCCCAGCACTGTCCCTGGGAAGCAATCGATCCGGATGACAGCAAAAAAAGGGATTATTCCAAATGTATGTTCTGCTACCGGTGCTTGAAAAATTGCCCTTCGCAGGCGATTGAAGCTACCGGCGACCAGTTTTTGGCATTTTTGCCCCAGTTTGAAAGCATGCTATCCAAGCGCTGTGAACCGGAGCTGTTCTATCCCGACTAACCATAGCCTTGATCCGGAATGGCTAGGCGCGTAGATGTACAAATTGAAGCGGAATATAATCCGAGCCATTCTGGATAGGGATGTGGGGAGGTTTCCTGTCAAACATTTTACCCTACTGGTGAGAGAAGGAATCTCAAAATGGATGTAGGTTTCTGCCGTATACGGTTTTGGATGATGGTGTACTTGCAGGTGTGTAGTGGAGTAAAAGTGTTGTGTTTGCAGAGGCGAAGAGCTTTCGGGGCTTATTTGCCAGACAGTATTTAAATAGGGGCAGAGCCTCTATGGCTTTTTTCTTAGGTAGAAGTTCCGACCTTTGGTCGGAGTTCTTCATTGAAATGATCATTGTCATGATCGACGGAAAATTATATATTTCATTCAGAGGCAATTCTGTATACAAAACTTCTCAAGGTTTTTACTGATCCCCCCTATTAGGACAGCAAGCCCCCCAGTTGATAAACAAGAAACATTTTCAACCAGAACCGGTCCTTGGAGGTCCGTCATGAGAGATGGATTATTAATGAAACAGTTAAATTGTATTTTGGCGATTTCAGCAATCGCATTAGCAGCACTATTGGGGGGATGTGATACCGAAGGACTAGTTGCCAGGTTCACGGCTACACCTACCAGCGGTCTAGCACCCCTGGTTGTCATCTTCAATGCCTCGGATTCAAGTGGCGACATTGAAACCTATTCATGGGACTTTAAAGATGGTAGCTCTGACATGGGAGAAGGAGTCACCCACACCTTTATGGCTCCAGGGGATTATGAAGTAACTCTGACGGTCATTGATTCCGATAATACAATGGACTCTGCGAAAAAAATAATTAATGTTACCTCCGCGGGCAACCAGCCACCCACTGCCACTTTCACGGCTACTCCTGTCAGCGGGGATGCTCCTCTGGATGTCAGCTTCGATGCCACGGGTTCCACCGACAGTGACGGGACTATTGACACCTATGAGTGGGACTTTGGAGACGGCAGCACCGGCACTGGCGATACCATAAACCACACCTATACGACTCAAGGCACGTATACCGTAACTCTGACGGTTACCGATGATGCAGGAGGCTCCGATACAGCCACGACCAGCATTGAGGTAACAAGTGGAAATCCTGATCCTTTCGGAAACGTTTCCGAGTTAGTTGGGGACGACCGCGCCCCGGCTATGGCCAGCGGCTACGTGCAGGATGGGGATGAAGAAGTCTTTCTGGTTTGGTCGAATAATAACAATGGAACCAGTGAAATCTACTTCAACAAGACCTCACAGAATGGAACCAATTGGAGTGTTCCCCAAAACCTCTCTAATAATACTGGACCTTCTTCCTTTCCTGATGTGGATGTTTATTGGGGCGGTACAGCTGACCCCGGTAATAAAATCGTTGCAGTCTGGGATGACAGCACATCGGGCAATCGTGAGATACTGTTTTCACGCTCCCTCGATGGCGGGGAGAATTTTGAAACTCCGATCAACATCTCCAATACTGCCACGGGAGCATCTGCAGAACCTGAGGTGGCGATTCTTTCAGGGGACCGGATTATCGTTACCTGGCAGGAGGATACATTCGGTTTAAACAATTTT
>JARRLM010000307.1:0-3811 GCA_037386985.1 Acidobacteriota bacterium
CCAGAGATGTCCACAGGTGAATGCGGTCGGAAACATTTTGAAATCCATTTTTTGAAACTGTCTCTTTCAATTCTTTCTGCATTCGGATCGAAGCGTTTCGGTCTACGTCGATCCGGCCATCGATGTCGTCCGATTCCTTCTCTATTTTTCTGGCTTCTTTTTCGCTGAACGTGCCTGTGGGGAAATTGGACACACTCCCGTATTGCAGGAAAACACTCAATATAAGTATGAACGGCCATAGAATGGACATAAAAATCACATTCTGGGGGGGACTTCGCTTCCTATTAAGTATAAGGCTGTTTCCAACTGCTTGCGAACCAGATCCGTTATCAAAAGAAGGTGCTGTTTCTTCCTGGAATCCGTTTCCGACAGAATATGATGTCTATGGTAGAACAGATTGAATTTTTGGGCCAGTGAAAAAGCAAATTTGCAGAGTTGCCCCAGTTCCAGTGACTGGGTGAGTTGACGTACGACCTCCGGCAACCGTGCCGCCTGATAGACGATCGCCCATATGTCGTCATTTTTGATGAGAAACTCTCCGATGCCTGAATCAATTTCCCTGAGGTCCGGCGGCGCTTGGGCGGATTCGGCAAGCTTGTTGAAAATGTTATTTGCCCGTACAACGGCGTATTGAATATAAGGGCCGGTCTCACCTTCGAAATTGAGCGCTTCCTTGAAATCGAACGCAATGATAGTGTTTCGTGAAAAGCGCAATAGAAAGTACCGGAGTGCCCCGACGGCGATTGTGTGTGCAATTTTTGCGGATTCCTCTTCAGGCAATTCGTGGCGGGAACGAACCTCGATCAGCGCTTTCTGATACAGGGTGTCCAATAGATCGTCGGCTTTAACTCCAAGGCCTTTTCTTCCCGAAACCTCCACATAGGGGCGTTTTTTATCCTGGTCCGAAAGACTGAAACCGAGTTCCTCGCAGCAGGCAGGGGTCAAAGCCACCATTTCGTATGAAAAGTGGATGGAATTTTCAGCCTGTGCTTCAAATCCGAGCGCTTTAAGTCCTGCAACCACAATGTTCTGCAGATAGGCCTGACGGCTGTCGATAACGTTGTAGACCTTTTCCCCGTGTCCGAAATCCGGAGGAACAGTTCCGGTATCCTCTTTTACGGAAGTAACCCAGATGGGGTAATCCAGGTTCGCTTCAAACAGTTTGTATTGAAAATCCAGTCCGAGAAGTCCTAGCTTCCAGAGTTGGTAGGCGATATCCTTTCCGACATATGTGACGGTTCCGTCCGATCGGACGATTATTTTTTCATCTTCTTCCGCTTCCTCGCGGGAGACGGAGGACTCATCCGAATTGCCGATGTTCATAACCCAACATCCACTGTTTTTCCCCCTGTCGACGAAGTAGATTGCCTTGCGGTCCTGAAGCAGATGGTATGCCTTGTCCCAGAATTTCAGGTGAAGGATTTCGCTTTCACGGGGGAGAAGGTCGTAACGAACATTGATCCGCGCCATAGTCTCCAGATGGGCTTCTGCTATGCGCATTGCGACATATTGAGCCAGTTCTGCGGTATTGTTATCCCCAGCTTCGATTGCCTGTAGGGTCCGGCTGCGCCATTTCCGGTTCTCGTCCGACTTTTGATAGAATTCGTTTACCTGTGCGTAAACATCCCAGCAGTAATAATCGAATTTTCCTTCTGTTTGGGAAATTTCGTCGAGGGTTTTTCCCAGCATTCGTTCCAATCCTACGACAACATCGGCTACCTGGACTCCGGTATTGTCGAGGTAATTCTGTACTTCGACTTCATGACCCAGGAAGCGGAGACATCGGACAAAGGAATCTCCAAGTGAAGCGTTGCGAAGGTGACCTATATGGGCTGCTTTATTGGGGTTAATGTTTGTGTGCTCGACAATTATTTTACCTCCGTCTTCCGGTTCCGAAATCCTGCCGAATTTCTGCTGCTCGATGCTCTCCGCGAGTTGACGTGTAAATGCATCACGGTCTATATGAAAATTCAGATAGCCCTTTCCGGCAACATCCGCTTTCCAGATCCCCTGAATTTTTTCCGCGTCCGATGCGAGTTCCCGGGCGATTTCGAACGGAGGGCGTTTGACCTTACGGGCCAGATCAAATGCAATGGGTAGAGCAAGTTCCCCCAGTTCAATTTTGGGGGGCAGTGCAAAATTCAAAGAATCGTAACCAATCCCATACCTTTCAGATATACTTTTTAAAAGGCTTTTCTCAAGTTGTCGCGTCAGAGCAAGTAACATTGGTTCTGTTTTCCGTTCCCCGTTCCCCGTTGTGCTCAGAAGAAACTCGAATCTCAGGAAAAGCCACCGGCTTCAGGGTTCATTATGGTTCGGGAGAAACATACTCTATTGATGTTTCCAAATCAATCAGTCGGAATGGTCAAAGGTCCAAAGTCGAAGGTTGAAGGTCCAAGGCGTCTTGTACGCGTGTATCCAGTGTGTTTTTTGATCTTTTGATTTCGTATGAACGCCTTAATGTTGCGCTCGGATCAATCCGAAGACAGAAAAGAGTTGTCTGAAGAATGTCCATGTAAGTGCCTCCATCCTGCCGGCACCTCCATATTTCAACCATTCATCAATCTGTATTCCATATACCACCACTTAAAACTCAGAACTCAGAACTCAGAACTTAGAACTCAGAACTGTAGTTTCTTGACTTCGAGATGTACGGTCAATAGACTCAGACGAAAGAACAGGAGATTTGATGTCTGAGGAATGGCGGAAGGATAAAGCGAAAGTCTTATATATAGAACCTTTTTCCGGTATCAGCGGAGACATGATGATCGGGGCTCTTCTGGATCTTGGCATCAGTTTTGAAGAGCTTCGGCAAAAACTGGAACTGCTTCCGATAAAAGGATACAGGATATTTTCCCAGAAATGTATGCGCTCCGGTATCGAAGCAACCAAATTTGATGTCGAGATCGGCCACGCACACAGCCACAGAGGATTTACGGATATCCGGGAGATGATTGAATCAAGTGGTTTGTCCCCATGGGTGAAAGAAAAATCCATTGAAGCGTTTCTCAGGCTTGCGGAAGCAGAAAGTAAAATTCATGGCCAGCCCCTGGAAAAAGTGCACTTTCATGAGGTGGGAGCGGTCGATTCCATTGTCGACATTGTCGGTTCCATGATAGCTGTGGAATCCCTCCTTCCGGCGGATATTGTTGCATCCCCTGTAAATGTCGGACAGGGGACGCTTGAGTGCCAGCATGGAATATACCCGGTGCCTGGACCGGCGGCACAGGAATTGCTCAAACATATTCCCACCTTTTGCAACGATGTGACAGGTGAGCTTACAACACCTACGGGAGCTACGCTGCTGGCAACACTGACTGAGAATTTTGGGAATCGCCCGCCGATGAAAATTCAGATGACCGGATACGGCGCCGGTACACGTCAAACAAAAGGGAATGCCAATGTTCTCAGAATCAGCTTGGGAGAGAGAATGGGGGATGTCGGGCAAACGTCGGTGTCTCCGGAACTTCAGGTAGCCGTTATTGAGGCTACAATTGACGATATGAGTCCGCAGGTCTACGGGTATTTCCTGGAGAAGGCGATGGATGCCGGCGCACTGGATATATATTCAACGCCGATCCAGATGAAGAAGAATCGCCCGGGTCTGAAGATGACGTGCGTATGCCCTGTCGCGGACGTTGAGCGGTTTACGGAATTAATCTTTCGCGAAACGACAACCATTGGCATTCGATACACCCTTGCCGAAAGAAAAACGCTCGAGCGCATCTTCCAGCCGGTTGAGACACCCTACGGCACAGTAGCAATGAAAATTTCCCTAATGGATGGACGTGTTGTGAATTACGTTCCTGAG
>JARRLM010000308.1:0-3806 GCA_037386985.1 Acidobacteriota bacterium
TAAATGGGCGGAGAGGAAAATCCGTGTCGCCCAGTTATACTCAGCGCCGGATCCGGGCACAATCTGGCGCTGTGATTTTCACGTAAATTTCAATTGCCGTATATGATCAAACGTTTGCAGGAAGGTTTCCAGATGCCTGCTGTAGGTCAATATTCTATAAACAAGCCGGCGGCCAGTGGCTACAATCTGACATGGTATTTGGATAAAACTCCCCAGAAAACGTTTGAATTCCATCCGCAAGATGTTTCGACGTGCCGCAGGCTCCAAAGTTACCAAGCCATACCAAGCCTTCAGATTCCAGGCCAGAGCGGCAATGACCATATAAGCCCAATTGGATATCAACCCATCGGAAAGCATTCTCAGGGCGTTGACTCCGCTTTTGAGCTGACCGATGACGTTCTCCTGATTGCAGCGCTCATTGGCGAAGAAAACAACCTCCTGCATAGTCATCCTGTGGTCATTGGTAATGTAGAAAAAATATCTTATCTCGTCGAACAATCGGCTCTCACCCTTTTCGACGGTGAGGTTTTTCCGGACGACAACCATCCGGTACGTCTTGTTGCAATGGATAGGTTGATAATCGAATTCGGCAACTTGTTCACTCGTGAGGCGGATGTTTTTGAACTCTCTTTCTTTGACCACCTTTTCCTTTACGTTTTCCGGTCGCTTCCGCTCTTCTGTTTTAACCTCGTAGCGCGGAAGCCGTTGTAGCGGCTTCCATAGGCTCTCTGGCAGGGCATCAGCCATATCGACGAGCTTCGACTTGGCATCATAACCGAAGACAAATCCGACCCTTTCATCCCAACGGTCGAAGTTGTGCGTGAGAGAAAAATCCGTGTCGCCCCGGAGCCATACCTTTTTGAAAACCGGCGCGACCCGATCGATCGCCAAATCCAGCCATTGGGCCGCTCCATCAGAAGAAGGGCGGCTGCCCGGTCGATTCACCATATAAAGAACCTCGTTGGTATTGGCCAGAGTAACGATCAGCGGTGCGTATCCCCAGATCCCGTTATAGGCAATATCCATTCCTTCCTTACATTCGCCCGTGGTTCCGGCAATCGTTCCGTCGATATCAATAACGGCTTCCTTGCAAAAGGAGGCATCCTGCAGTTTCCAGACTTTCGCTCTTATTTCATTGAACGTTTCCTGCAGGGCGAAAATCCATGTTTCATCGAATCGGCGCAGGAAATCCCCGGCCGTAGTCGGATCCGGAATCCTGTCGGCATCCAGAGCGTTCATGTAGGTTTCGTCATTGCGCAACCGGTCAATATCTTCCAGACAGGTGCCTCCGGTGAGAACGTTGTATGCGATGTTCAGCACATGATCCGATTCCCAGTAAGGAACGTGACGTTCAAGAAGCAAGACGTTTCTATTGATTGCCTTATCCAACTTGAGCTTACACACCAGTTTGTGCAGGGCACCGATTCCACCAAAACTGATTGCCCGGGATCTATCGGCTATCTCATAGTGAATGTTGGATTCTTTGAATATGGAATCGGGTTGATCTTCGTACTGTTTTCTTACCAGTCGGGTTTCAAGATTTTGCTTGTCACGAAGGTAGATTTTGTGGTCTCTTTTATTCACCTGAAATGTGCTCCTTTTGGTTGTACTGGTTATTCGCAAATTCCTATTATAACCAATAGCGATGCACATTTCAGGACTTTTTGCAAGTCTTCTTGTTAAAATCACACTGGTTTAGGGCCTAGTTCTAGTCTGGCAGAGTTATTCCAATGGGCGCGAAGGAAAATTCGCTGCATTTCAAAGACCTGATTGTTCCCATCATCCTGCTCGTGGCTTTCTGGGGGATCGCGGTGAACTTCTGGCAGATCAAGGATCGGATTTTTTTCCTGTACAACTTCTGCATCATCGGCACGTCCTTGTTCATTGGCTTCGGTCTCTACGAAATCCTGCCCCGGAGGCAGAAGCCCATCGGAAGAAAAGTCGCCGTTACTTAGATCAAATCTGTAGTAAAATCGCATTCGAATATCCAAGGAACTTTACATAATGCTCTTAATCGGAAGCTGAGGGCTGCCGATAGGAAAGGCGCTTTGAAAAAACGCCGCTAATTCTTCCTATCCACCCCAACAAATATACGGGAAAGAAAAACTGGATCGTCAACCCCGGAGAAAAGATCGATCCGGAGACAACGTCCGCCATCACAGTCGAAAAATCGGTCGAGGGCCACCTCTTCGCTTCAGCCGCATGGCACTATTCAAACGAGAAACTTCCGGAAGAAGCAAAAAGCGATTACCTGCAGCTCTCACGCACCTATTTCAAACGCGTTCACGACGGGAAGGAATACCCGCTGCAGCCTTTGAACGAAGGGGCCCTGCTGCAGCCGGGCTACGAGGTCGAGGGCCACCTTTCCCTCAGCAGCAAACAACCCATATAGTACGTCCACCTGCGCGATCCGTGCAGCGCAGGCTTCGAACCTTCCTCGAACCTCGCGAAGCAATTGAGTCCTTTTGGAGAATATCTTCAGATCATCCGGGGTACGGCGTGGACAGTGTAGCCTTGAAGACCGATCACCCGACGCTTGAATGAAAGAAACAACAGATCAAGCCTGTGAGAATTCGGGACAATACATTAATATAAATAAGTTTTAAAAGAGAACATCACCGGAATTTTCAAGGCTATGAGCATCTTTGAATCCGCACCGACCGACTACATTATGGAAAAAGCTCTTGCAGGAGAGCGCATATCTGCGGCCGAGGCGCTCGAACTATACAACAGTGCCGATCCGTTGAAAGTCATCGCAACTGCCCGGGATATCCGCAACCGCAGGCATAATCCATCCCTTGTGTCTTACACGATGTTCCGGATTATTAACTACACCGACTATTGCAGGGTAAAATGTTCCTTCTGCAGTTTTCACAAGCCGGAAGATTCAGATTCAGGGATCGTACTTACTGTTGAACAAATTCTGGACAAAATGCGCCGGGCCGCCGGCATTGGCGCAGATCAGATGTTCCTTCAGGGCGGCATCAATCCAAACATTCCCTTCGATTACTATCTCGATGTCCTGCATGCAGTGAAGAAGACGCTGGGAAGCCACATCCACATTCGAGCTTTTTCACCCGGCGAATTGATGGAAATGGAGCGACAGACGCGTCTTCGGCTCCGTGAAGTTATCCGGAAATTAAAGAAGGCCGGGATGGATTCGGTGCCCGGAGCAGGAGCGGAAATTCTGAGCGATCGAATGCGTGCGCTTCTCTCCCCGGAAAAAATATCCGTATCCGACTGGATACGCGTGATGGAAACCTGCCACGAAGAGGGTCTTCCCGGCAGCGCCAACATCGTTATCGGTTCGGCGGAAACCCGGGAAGAAGTGATTGAGCACCTGCGGATTGTGAGAGATCTCCAGGACCGAACCGGCGGTTTTCTCGCCTTCATTCCCTGGACCTTCCAGAGGCAGACGGACCGTTTCCCCGTACGAAACGTGCCCGCACCTGAATATCTCAAGGTGTTGGGAATTTGCAGGATATTCTTCGACAATATCCCGCATATCGAAGCTTCCGTGCTGGTTCTCGGCACGGGCACGGGATCGATGGCGCTACTTTCAGGCGCGGATGACATATCCTCGGTAGTTATTGAGGAAAATGTTCTGGAAAGTCATGGACTGGGAACTGAAGAGAAAACAAGAGAATTTATTGAAAACAGTGGGTTTAAGCCTGTAAAGAGGGATCTCTTGTACAACTATGAAGAAGTTCTGAGTTCTGAGTTCTGAGTTGGGGTTGATTGTAGGGGGAACGTTGATGGATGAATGGCGGAGGTTTTCCTTATAAGAGTCGGAATGGCGATGGAAA
>JARRLM010000309.1:0-957 GCA_037386985.1 Acidobacteriota bacterium
CCCCTTATCCATGTGGGAAGGCCCTGGGTGGCATTCTGGCTGATGCCGTATCCCAACCAGCGCGGCATATGGCCGAATTTCAGGTCCCCTCTGTTCTGGGACGTTTTCGCCGTCAATACCTACTTCATGGTGTCGTTGCTTTTCTGGTACATCGGGCTGGTTCCGGATCTTGCCTCCATGCGGGACAGGGCGAAGAAAGGGATCCGGAAGGTCGTCTACTCCCTGCTCAGCTTCGGATGGCGCGGCGCCGCCGGACACTGGCTGCACTATGAAAAGGCTTACCTGATTATCGCCGGCCTTGCGACAGGCCTGGTCCTGTCCGTACACAGCGTCGTTTCCTTCGACTTCGCCGTATCTCTCGTGCCCGGCTGGCACATGACGATTTTCCCGCCCTATTTTGTGACCGGAGCCGTGTTCGCGGGATTCGCGATGGTGGTGATGGCGATGATTGTCGTGCGGACGACGATGAACCTGAAGCATCTGATCACGGATTACCATCTGGACGTTATGAACAAGGTCATTCTGACCTGCTCCTGCCTGATGGGGTACGCCTACCTGATGGAGGGATTCGTCGCATGGTACAGCATGAATCCCTATATTCATCACACCTTCTATGAATATATCGCCGGAACGTACTGGAAGGCGGGCTGGATTACGATTACGTGCAACATTTTCATCCCGCAGCTGCTGTGGATGCGGAAGTTCCGTCGCAGCTACGCCGGGATGATTTTCGTTGCCGTCTGCGTGACTGTCGGGATGTGGTTCGAACGTTTCGTCATTATCGTCAGCTCCCTTCACCAGGATTTTCTGCCTTCCAGCTGGCACACTTTCATTCCGACGCTCACCGACTTCGGAATTCTTTTGGGTTCCTTCGGACTTTTCTTCACTCTCGTTCTCCTCTTCGCGAGGGTTCTGCCGGTCATGGCAACCACGGAAATGAAAGCGACATTGCCCGGG
>JARRLM010000309.1:962-4755 GCA_037386985.1 Acidobacteriota bacterium
GCCCCATGGAAAGGAGGCGGCGCATGACAGCTAGACGCTTCTCCGTTCTGGGGCTCTTTGACGGCACTCAACAACTGGTGGATGCGATACCTGCCGTGAAGTCGGCGGGGCAGTGGACCGTCGAGGCGTATACGCCTTATCCCGTTCACGGCATCGAAAAAGTCCTGGATCTGAAGAAATCCCCGATCGCGGGTATGGTCCTGGTCATGGGCGTAATAGGAGCAGTGTCGGCCCTGGGCCTGCAGTTCTGGACCAGCGGGGTGGATTATCCGCTCGTGACAATGGGCAAACCGTATTTTTCCTGGGAAGCCTTCATCCCGATCATGTTTGAACTCACGGTCCTGTTTGCCGCTTTTACGGCAGGGCTGGGTATGCTGCTGCTATTGAACCGCCTTCCTTTTTTTAGGCATCACCTGTTGCGCGCAAAATCGATGCCGCAGATCACGAGAGACCGGTTCGCTCTCGCCGTTGAATCGGACGGAGAGGGCTTCGATGTGGAAAGGGTATCGGCCCTGCTCCGGGAAGCCGGGGCGAAGGAGATAGAGGTTATTGAATTGCCCGTTCCGCACGGGCCGGTGTCGCCCAATTTCCTGTTGAGTATTGCGCTTGCGGTCGGGATCGCCTGCATCGTGTCCGGGTACGCGACCTATTGGGCATTCAAGCTTTTCCCGAAGGCCGTTCCCATGGCGCACATGCTGAATCAGCCGAGGCTCGATCCCCAGCGGGAAGATCCCTTTTTTAAGAATGGCTCCGGCATGCGCATGCCGGTTGAAGGCACCGTTTCGCGTGTTTCGCTTCCTTATACGATTGAGGATCAGGATGCCGCCTACGTTTTGCCAAATACCCTGCCGCGTACCGAAAGAGTGCTGGGACAGGGACGAAGGCAGTTCAACGATCACTGTTCCGTCTGCCACGGCATCCTGGGGGATGGGCAGACGACCCTTACCGCGGCGTATGAGGCCAAACCGACAAATTTATTGGCCGGCAACATTGTGGATTTGCCGGACGGCGCCATATACCACGTTCTCATGAGAGGGAAAAACTCGATGCCTTCTTATGCGGCTGATATGTCCCAGGATGAGCGATGGGCGGCGGTGCATTATGTGCGTGTGCTTGAGCGGGCGCTCAATGCGACGGATGAAGACGTCGCCTCGGCGGGGAAATGACGTATCGATATGGAGTCGTTTCGCCTGACGGCGAATGGCAGGTTTTTAACGTTGTATTTTTAATCGAAAGCCGGAGACAGCAAGGTGACGGTAAGTAAAAGAAGGGCCGGAATGGTTTTGGCCGCGGGATGTATTGCCGGATTGGCCGGTGTTGCTTTGACGTTCTCTGTGTCCGGCGCGGAACGGTTCTGGATGAACTGGAACATCTGGTTTGTGTTTCTACTGACCGCCGGATTGGGGTGTATGTTCATCGTGGCCCTCGAACATGTGGTCGGCGCCAGGTGGAGCGTTCCTCTGCGGAGGATTCCGGAAAGGCTTTCGGGACTGACCTTGCTGATGATCCCGGCTGCCCTTGTTGCTCTGCTCTCACTGCCGGAACTCTACCCCTGGACGCAGCCTGAAAGCCTGGACAACCCGATGGTAGCCGGCAAGGCGGTGTGGCTGAATGTCCCGTTCTTTTCCCTTCGCGTTGCTGTCTGCCTTGTCATATGGGCCTTCTCGTACTGGATTTTCGTCAAAGGTTCCATCCGGCAGGATAATAGCGGAGATCCTCGGTACACCCTGCGCGTGCGCCGTTTCGCCCCGCTCTTTATGTTCCTGTTCGGGATCACTCTTACGGTCGTGGCCTTCGACTGGATTTCCAGCCTGGACCCGCTATGGTACAGCGATATCTTCGGGGTCTATCTGTTTGCCGGCACTTTTCTGGCCGGTCTTGCCGTGACGACATTGACGATTCTGTACCTTAAAAGGCGTGGCAGGCTTCCGAGCGTGAAGCCGGATCATCTGTACAGTTTGGGCGGCTTTCTTTTCGCTTTTATCGTGTTCTGGTCCTACATCGGGTTCGCGCAGTACCTCCTGATGTGGTACGCCAATATTCCGGAGGAGGTCGTCTGGTACAGGGAGCGCCTTTCGGGGGAATGGGGCGCAATCATTCTGGCCATGGCCCTCCTTCATTTTGCGGTGCCGTTTTTTATTCTTATGGCGCGCGATGCCAAGAGAGATCCCAGGTTTCTGTCGGCCGCGGCAATCCTGGTGCTGTTTTCGCACTTGCTGGATCTTCACTGGATGATGTATCCCGCCCTTGGAACGGGCGGCTTTTTCGGGTGGCAGGAATTATCTTTTGCAGTGTTGTTTGTTTCTGCGGCTTTGCTGTGGATCCGCCGGTCCTTGAATCTGGGCGCAGATATGCCGGTCGGGGATCCCATGCTCCGCGAAGGCCTGGAATTCCGCTTATGATAGAAAAATACGTGGATGCCGAAGAACTGAAACGGATGATTTCGACCCTGGTGGCGATTGTAGGATGTCTGATTATCGCCGCCCTGTTCGGCATTCTCGTGGTGCCGGGCCTGCGGAACGCCAATAAGCCCGCCGCTCCGACAGCCGTTTCTCCCGTAACAGGGGAAACAGGGTGGCTGGATCCGACGGAATTCCCCGTACAGAAAGGAAGATTGATTCCGCCCGTAGATCCCGCGACACTCATGAAGCCCTCCGAAGAGTTGACGGGCGTCGGGGAAAAGCTCTACCAAGCGGACTGTGCAACCTGTCACGGAACCCTTGGGAGGGGAGACGGCCCCGCGTCCAATGTCAGCCCCGGACCCCGAGATTTCAAAGCAGCCGAAAGCGACTGGACAAACGGCCCGGATATACCGGATATTTACAAAACCTTGAATGAAGGAGTACCTGGAACGTCCATGGCATCCTTCGATTACCTGACCAAGAGAGAGCGCATGGCGCTGGTGCATTACATCCAGGTGTTGGGAGGATACCCCGGCAAAGCGGGTAGCGCAGTCGCTATGCAGGCATTATCAAAAGAGCTGGCTGCCCCCGGAGAAAAGACCAACAATAAAATACCCGTAAGCATGGCGATGGCAAAACTGGAGAGCGAGTTTGTAATTTCGGACCCGCTTATAATACCTGCGGATGACGACAGTCCTGGAACTGTAATTCTGCGCCGGACAATAATGGACGGATCCCGTGCCGCGCAGGTTCTCAGGGCATCCCGGCTATGGCGAACGGGGCCGGAAGCACTCGCCCGAAGCGTGATTCCCGATGCTCCCGGAAACGGGTTTTCGACAACGGTCGCGACATTAAAACCGGTCGAGTGGGAGAAGTTGTACCAAGAACTTGTAAAACGGATAGGTGTAAGTTAGCGGAGGCGAAATGAGAGCGCGGACATGGGCGATGATGGCGTTGTTGACGGCTTTCAGCACAACCGGTCTTGCTCAGGTGAAAACCGGATCCGAAATCGATGTAGACGAAAAGCTGGGACAGACCGTGGCACTGGATGTTCCTCTGGTTGACGAAAACGGCAGCGAAATCACGCTGCGCGCTCTGGTCGACAGACCGACAATACTCATATTCAACTATTTCCGCTGCCCCGGCATCTGCCCCATCCTGCTCAGCAGTGTAGTCAACGTGGTGAATTAAATGTCCCTCGAGCCCGGCAGGGACTACCGGATTGTTGCCGTCAGCTTCGATCCGACCGATACGCCGGAAATGGCCCGCCAGAAAAAGGCTAATTACCTGAATATGATGCGGCGGCCCTTTCCGCCCGACGCCTGGCGCTTTCTCACGGGAACCGCCGGGAACACGAAGGCGGTTGCGGATTCCGCCGGGTTCAACTATCG
>JARRLM010000310.1:0-4302 GCA_037386985.1 Acidobacteriota bacterium
GATTGAATGAAGATAAATATTATTTCAGCGCGGCCTCTATATATTCCAGCACTTCCTCTCCCGGGAGCCCTAAATCGGTCATTTCCTGAATCCATTCGGATCTGGAACTGCGTACAGCTTCCTCCCATCTTTCCCTTTCTGAGGGAGGAAGCGGAATGACTTCGCCGCCCTGTGCCAGCCCGCTTGCCCTTCCGGACAATTCTGCTTCTTTGAAAGCGATCCCTGCTTTTCGGGACATCTCTTTTCCGATACTGCGATCCAGGATCTCTTTGGCTCCCGGACTCAGGGACTCATAGGCATTCCTGTTCATGACTGCAACCTGTGCGAGCGTATAGAGTCCTACTTCCGTATGATACTTCGTTTGTTCACAAAGCTTATAGGCGTCCATGATCTCCCAGGGCATGGTGACTCCGTCTATGGTGCCCCTTTCAAGAGCCGTATAGACCTGAGTGATGGGCATGGTAACGGGAACGGCCCCCAGTTTATCGAGGCTGCGTGCCATTTCTCTTCCCGGTGTGCGTATCTTCAAACCTTTCAGGTCTTCCAATGTTCTTACTGGTTTTTCGGCAGTGTGGATATGGCCGGGCGCGGGAACAAAGGTCCATAACATCTTGACATCCTTGTATTCCTCCCTGAGAAATTTTTCATACGTGTCCCAGAGGACTATGCTGGCTTTCTCGCAATCATCGATAATAAAGGGGAGTTCAATCGCGGATGTTAATGGAAATTTCCCCGCTGTGTAGGACGGTATTACATAGGCAAAATCGCAAATTCCTTTGGCTGTGTTTTCGTACTGGTCCTGAGGCTTTCCCAGCGAGCCGCCTGCATATATCGTGATCCGGATGCCGGCCTGCCTGGAAACATCCCGGGACCATTCCTCTATGACCGGATAAATATTATGGGACGGCGGAGCAAAAAATGAAAATTTCAATTCCTTGATGTCCTGGGATTCCTTTTTGCATCCGCACAGAAGGAATAATAGAAGAATCAGGACCGACAAGAATATTTGAGAGGATTTTGACCTGTCCATTTGAACTCCTGTTTCGGGCCTGCGTTCCAGCTGCCGCCTCATTTATTTATCGACCCCAAATGTTTGCAATAGGCATCCGTGTGGAGCCACAGCCCTATAATGCCGGTTTTATAATAGTTGTCGGTTCACGCCTGAAATTAGTGTACCTCCGTTCCTTACCTCCTGCATTTCGCTTGCCGCATAGAATAAGGCCCTCCGGCGGCTTTTTAAAGGAATAACCGCTTCGGCCGCACATTTTTTAAACGGGGACGAACCAAGAAGAGTGATGTCAGAAAAAAAGACAGGTTCATTTTAAGGGGAGAAAAAGGGCCTTACACGCTTATTCAGGCCCTTTTTTGCACATAAGTGGTATTTATTGATTTCCCCGGAGGCCCCGATGAACCGGTTACTTTGCATTCAACATTTATCAGACGGCGGATCACAGCGCGTATTCAAAAGCTCGTGAGAATTAAACAGAGGCATGGTATATTCTGGACTCGAAATCCGGCCTGAAGGGATCTAGCCAAACTTCCTGGACTGCGGCAGATAAGATTCACATGGTTGGAGACATAAGGAAGTGAGAGATTAAGAAAGAAGGGAGTGGATGCAGGCAAAGCAGATCACCGTTCACGGGAGGGTGCAGGGAGTCGGATTCCGGTATTTTGTCCAGCATGTTGCCAGAAAACTGGGATTGGTGGGGAACGTTCGCAACTGCCCGGATCTGACTGTGGAAATTCTGGTGGAAGGCGATGCCGCGGAAATCGGAAAACTGGTTGAACAGGTTAAGCAGGGCCCTCCTTTGAGCGGGGTGCAACGTGTTGATGTCGTCGACATTCCGGTAAAGGGTTCCTACAGTTCGTTTTTAATCGAAGGATGGTGACATGGACGCACAGAATGTAGAAGATCTTAAGGGAGTGATTCGAGAAATCCCGGACTGGCCGAAAAAAGGCATACTTTTCTATGATGTGACTACAATGCTCAAACAGGGGCCATGTTTCGAACAGGCCATTGATGCCCTTTTGGAACCTTATAAGGAGAGCAGTGTCGACCTGGTACTGGGGATTGAAGCCCGTGGATTTATTTTCGCTCCAACAGTAGCCTACGCGCTAAAAGCCGGTTTTGTGCCGGTACGCAAGCCTGGGAAGCTGCCTGCGGCTACCTACGATCAAAGCTACGAGCTGGAGTATGGTACGGACAGGCTGGAGATCCATCAGGATGCGATTAGGCCGGAAGATCGTGTACTGATCGTCGATGATCTGATCGCAACCGGCGGGACTGCCGAGGCCACGGCAAAACTGGCGGAAAAAATGGGAGCGGAAGTTGTCGGGCTTTCATTTGCGATAGAACTTACTTTTCTGAACGGACGGGAAAAACTGAAAAAATATAACGTCCACAGTGTCCTGAAGTATTAAAAGCAAATCGGTGACAATCTGGGATAATACCAATTTCCAGAATGCAGTAAGCCTTGAGAAATATATCGATGGAATTAGTGCAATTCCAGCCTGTCACTAATTTTTTGAAGAGGAATACTGCTGCTTTTGCCGACAGCCAAATCATGGTTGCTGTTGAACAGGGAGCCGTCGATAGTTCCAAGTCCAAGCAGCTGCGTGGCTAAATTGCCGCTATCGCCATTGCGGATCGGCTGTGGAGTTTCATTGTGGTTCGGTCTACCGTCCCCCGGTTCGGCACGGCTTTCAGAATTCATTTTGTAGAGATCTCCTCCCGCTGTTACTCCTCCCCCCCACACTAAAAACGGGATCCTATAATTTGTCAGCTCTGAAGCTTTGCCGTGTGTAAACCCTGTGCCTCCATGATCCGTCATGAGCAGGACGGTTGTGTGACCGTGGAGAACCGGACTGTTCTCAACCATATTGAGGATATACCCAAGATATCCATCGACGTGTTGGACGGCCTCCCGGTAGTTGCTGCCCATCCAGCCGGCGCCATGCCCGGCAGCGTCGGGATCCCTCAAGCTGATCATGACGTAGTTGAAAGGATCCTCAGTCATGTCTGCAATGAAGGAATTTGTCAGCTCTGATGTCGCGTCGTTGTACCTGTAAACATCTATTTTGTCCCGACCGTTGTCGACACCGATGGTATCGGTGCGACCATTGTCGGCGTTCCAGCTGCGGTCAAAGAACAGGAACTTACTTTTACTTGCATATAATCCCGTGCGCATACCATTGTCATGAACAACATCGAACACGCTGGTTACATAGGTTCCGGCGGCTTCATGAACTGTACTGCCGTTATCAACGTTGAAAGACACTCCGTGTCCTGAACTTCCGGTGACCGGCCGGGATGTCAGCATATCGGTGTGATCGGGAAGAGTTTCAGTGACGTCGTAATCCGCCCGGCTGTTGTTTGTCCAGGCACCTTCGTTGATCATACGATAGACATTGGGCAGTTCACTTGGACCTATAGCCGAGATAACATCGGAGCGGAAACCGTCAAAGACGATGTGGATTACATAGTCTGCGTCTGCTCCTTCGGCTGTTTCCACGGATACCAGATGTTCTCCGACGAATAAGGCTGCTATGGACAGGAAAATTCGAGCCGAACACCAAAAACCGATGTGCATCCGGCGCCAATATCTATGATTCGAATTCATGGTCAGTCTCCGGTGATACAATAATGGTTGTCTGATTATCTCAGTACTCACCGTATGCAGAATGAAGATCGCGTCTTCAGTTATGCAAGGGAGCTGTGGTACACTCACTCCCACAAATGATGTTATCAAGATTAGGAGCGCCTGGTTAGGTATTTCTGATATTGAGATAAAATCAATGAAATCAATATTTGAATAGAATTCCTAAACCGTGGGTCGCAGGTTCAAGTCCTGCCAGGCGTACCACTTACAGCCACTAAAATTCTAAGGTGCGGATTTAAATAAAAATCGCCCCGGAATTTATAGAATTAACTTTCCCTTTTTGTTGGACAAATTACGCTGATAGTTTGGAGTCAGAGAATTCCAATGGGAGAGTAGCCCCCAATCCAGGACCCAGAAAAAGTTCTATATTATAGGGAGTTTAAAAAATCGGCCGAAAATCACAGGTTCGCATATTTCTCGTCGCAAGCCCGGAATCCAAGGCTAAATTAACTTGGTAAGAATCTTAATTGTTTCTACTACCTTCGATCACCCACCTGTCTCACCGATATCGTGTCTCGTTTTTATATTCTCCAGTAAGAAAGATTTGAATTTCCCGACACAGGATAATATGGAATGTGTTAAAAAGGCTGAGAAGATGTGAAAGCATCCGGCTTTTTATCAAAATGTCTGGAGAAAGCTGGAT
>JARRLM010000311.1:0-6382 GCA_037386985.1 Acidobacteriota bacterium
GGATTCACTGGTTCGTCCAGACCGCTCTGAACCCCGTTGATTGTAACCAGTCCGATATCCTCAGGATCGAGCCCGATAGCCTGTGCAAGGGAACGGACTGTCTCCGGCTTCTCAATCTCCATGGCCCGCCTTCGGGGCTGTCCCGGAAGCAACTGCCCGAAGATCTCGATGTCGATTGCCACGGGATTCTCTCCCTATAAAGTGTCGAAAATAGAGTCCAATTTTGAATCGGGCACATCAAATACCGTGTTTTGGGGCGGCAAAGGTTCTTCGCGCATATATTCGGGAATTCTGTAATCGTTCTGTGTTATCCCGGCCCGTCGATTGAATTCCAGCTCGGTGCGCAGCACGTCCCGGTTGAACCGGTCGTAGACTTCGAGGGTCCAGCCCCAACCGTAAATCCCGTTGATCATATCGAGCATGAGTTGGGGATTGGCAATGATCGGTGGACGGGCAAACAGGCACATTCCGGTGCTGTCGAGCATAGCCGCAATAATCTGGAGTTTGAATGAAAGCTCTGTTTGGCCTTCTTTGCCCAGCGGATTGACCTCTTTACGGGCTCCGAAAGCATTTCCGGCCGTGTGGTCCGCTCCTTGCGGCGAGGTCGCATAGGTAACGCCGTTCCCTTTGAGCGTTCTCGGATCGTAACCCGGCATCGCCTGACCGAGAGCCACCGGGACACGGCGCACACCCAGTACGCGACCCGTTGCGACAGCGCCGCACCCCAGCACTTTCCCCAGTACGGTTCCTTCACCAACCTGCTTCAACAGGCCAATAATTCCCTTGAAATCTCCGAACTCCGCCAGGCCGGCTTCAAGCGCCACACCCAGAGCAGCGCCGGTTTCAATGGTATCGAGGCCGAAGTCGTTGCACATATAATTAATCTCGGCAACTTCATCGAGCTTGCCAAGCCCCAAGTTGGATCCCACGAGTGCAATAGTCTCAAACTGGACAGAGCCGACAACCGGCTTCCCCGACTCGTCCGGAAACAGGTTTCGACACGCAATGACGCATCCGGGCATACAGCGGGTTCCGATCTTTCCCTCGCGCTCCAACACCAGTTCACGCAGTTTCTCGCCTCGGAGCTCTACAGAGGGCTCGAACTGCCCAACAGAAAAATTCTTCGTCGGGAGAGAACCCATTTCATTTACGGCACCCACAATCGCCGCGGTACCGTAAAGATGCTGCGATCCCTTGGTTCCAAGCTTAGGGCTCTGAATCAGTTCCTGGGCAAACGTTTTGGAGGCGGCACGAAAAAGCTTCTCATCCTTAAACTCAATTTTCCCCGTCGGCTTGCGAATGACCAGGGCTTTCAGGCCTTTACTTCCCATAACAGCGCCCAGGCCGCCACGGGCAGCATGGTTGCTTCGTTGATCCTTTTCACCCGTGGAACTGATGCCGGCGCCTGTCATGAGTTGCTCACCCGCCTGACCGATGCAGATAACTGTAGAATCGACACCATAACGTTCCTGCAGTTTATCGGAAGTCGCATATGTTCCTGTGTTCAGCAAATCATCGGCCGCAGCGAGCTCGGCCTTATCTCCATCGATTACGAGAACATGGAACTGTTTCGGCTTTGCCTGGTTTTCAACAACAATAGCCTTGATTGCAAGTTTCCCCAGGTTGTCACCACCGGTTCCTCCGGCATTCGCTTCCTTAATCCCTTGCGTCAATGGACTTTTTGCACCTACAGACAATCTGCCGGCTGTAGGGACAACCGCACCGCCCAGCAAACCCGGGGCAAAAATCAATTTATTGTGCGGACCGAGAGCATCGCAATCAGGCGGAATTTCATTCAGTAGAAGTTTTGCTATAAGAGCTCTACCCCCAAGTTGTTCATATTCAGCGGAAACGGGTTCCCATCGTACTCCGTTTTCCTTCATATTCACGCGCAGTATCTTCACGGACGACCTCCTGGATGGATTTATACAAAATATTGATAATAATGCCGTTTCCGCTGTGCGTCAATCATTTTCATGCTGCGAAACAAAGAAATCGGCTACGGAAACATCAAACCATTGGAATCGAACCACGTCTTCATCATTATTGTTGAATCGACAGAGGAATTTTACAACTCCAAATAAAATATTCAGGCAGGAAATTGACCCGTTTTCTCCTATTGCCGTTCTTTTCCCGAGCCAAGTTTCATTCACAGAAAGCTCAAGATGGTGTATATTTCATGAATGTAAAGTTTGCCCCCCTATTTCTCACAGGGTATCGCATGATTATAAAACGGATGCGACAGCCCTTTTCTCAATTTGTGCTGTAGCCGATGGGCGGCGGAAGCCTTGAGGAGGAGAGACTATGCATCGTCTTGTAGGAATCGTTTCCTTTTCATTCCTGCTTCTTATCACCGGATCACCGGGATTTTCTCAACTTCGATCCCCGAGCGAGTACAATCGGGACCGAATCAACACCGAAAACACCTATTTTGTGCTTTACGACTCAAACGAAGCTGAATTTGGATGGGCTTCGGAGTGGACGCAGACCACTGCAAGAACATATGAGGAAAAGGTCGTACTGTTCTCGTGGCATTTTAAAGATGGATCCGTTGCCTATACGCAACAGGGGGAGCATGTCGGGGACATAGGAATGATCACAAAGTACCTTCTGACCGATAAATCGGAAAACCTCAAAGACCTGCACGGCAATTCCGTCCAGCCGCTGACTCTGGGAAACTTCCCCGTAAAGGTAGAGCTCTGGATGGGGACAGTCGAAGACGCGAGTGGTTTCAAGCCGGAACTTCTTGTCGACGCTGTCTGCTGCGACAGCCAGAAGGGATACCTGTCGGAGGCCGATATAGGACGTAGTCAGCCGTGGATTGATTTCTATCAATCGGACAGAATCGCCCGCGATTACAAGATCCACTCCCACGTATCCGTTAAGTCCGGGAATATGATCGACTACCGAGGACGCCAGTTCGATGGCGTATCCAGCCATAGCGTGATCGAAAGGAACTTCGCTGCCTCGGTATTCGAAGGGGATACCGGTTCGAATCAGCTGACGGTTCAGGCTCAACGAAAGGCAACGATTTTCAGCAACCAACAGACAAACACTGGCATGGATCCCATCCACAAAAGATTGCAGCAGAATCCTTTCCCGGGAAGTACGCTTTCGAAGATTCGCCAGGGCGGCAGGCATATCGGCCGGATCGTCTACCAGACAGATTCCTTCGCTTGAAACTCCGTCCAGCGGCTTCAGGACCAGAGGATACCCCATCTGTTCCGCAATCCCGATGGCAGAACCGATGTCCGCGGTACAGGTTTTCGGAATCGGAAGGTTGGCCAGGGATAAGATTTTGCCGCAGGCTTCCTTATCCCCGGCGATGGCTGTGGCTGACGCGCTGGAACCCAGAAGCATCACACCCTCTTTCTCTACCTGTGCCGAAAGCCTGGATAGAATTCCGTTCGATTCCGGGGCTATAATCAATGCAGCATCGCAGCGTTTTAACAGGGAAAGGAATATGTCTTTATGCTCATCGGGCGGTACGGGAATGACCTTATCGGCAGGAAGAGTATCCCGGTTCAATCCCGGAATGCGTTCTTCCAATCTGGGATCCAGAGTGGTCACTGTACGTACGACGCCCCAGCTCTGAAAATCGGCAAGGAGTGCCCACAGCATACCGAGGGCTTCTGCGGCGATATCGCCCGGCAGATCTCCTTCGGGAAAACCTCCTCCGGTAAAATACTCATGTACAAATACATTGAACGGCGCTGACATGCGATTGATCCCTGTCATTGATTTACAGAACAACCGGGTGGTACATGCCGTAAAAGGCGATCGACGCAATTACAAACCGGTAAAAAGTGTATTATGCAGTACCTCCGATCCGTTGGAGATTGCCAGAGCATTTCGCGATCGGCTTGGGCTGGATGAAATTTATATAGCCGACCTTGATGCCATACAAGATTCTTCCCGGTCGAATCATCGTAATCTTATTGAGAACCAGTTCTCCAGGGAAAATATCGATATCATACTGGACGCCGGAATAGCGGACATCCAAAAGATCTCCGAATGGCTTGATGCTGGAATTCACAAAATCGTCATTGGTTCGGAAACCCTCAATACCCTGGACACAGTAAAAGAAATTCCGGCTCTTGTAGATCCGAACCGGATGATTTTCAGTCTGGATTGCCGCGACGGAAGAGTCCTTTCAAGGTCTCCGGACCTGTCGAAACTGTCACCTTTAAAAATTCTGAAGATTTTACAATCTTCCGGATGGCGGGAAATAATTTTACTGGATCTTGCGCGGGTGGGAAGCGGTTATGGCATAAATCGTGCGCTGGCGGTCGACGTACGGACAAATTTCCCCTATCTGACTCTGCTTGTCGGTGGGGGAATCGCATGCCTGGAAGAAATCAAGGAACTGAATTCCCTGGGTGTCTCAGGGATTCTGATTGCCACCGTCCTCCATCATGGCATTATCGGCCCGCAACACATTTCCGAGCTGAATCAGAAGCTATAATCCACAAAACTCACCCAGAGAACGAAGGCGTTCACAGAGAATAACCTTCATTGTTCTATTTACCCCGCAGGGTTCTGCGTTCCCTGTAATGAAATTATAACCTTAAGCCCAACTACTGATGCGCAGCAAAAGGATGTGCAGCCTCACCTTTCTTTGCAACTACTTCAGCAGCCTTCGGCTCGCCGGCTACGGCGCGTTTAATGGAAAGCTTGGTCGCTTCATAGTTGAAATCCTGGATCTTGGTATCGTCCTTGGCTTCCCAGTGAATGAATACCCCAACGAGAATATAGATATCATCGGCTTCCTCAGCCGGAATCGTACCATCCTCGACGCAGTCGGCAACAGCCATGGCCACGGCGCGTTGCGCCGGACCGAACATTTGAACCGCCTGCGTGGCATTCTTTATAGTTACTTTATTGAACATAACCGTAGAAGGCTTGCACGCCAGATTCGGGGCGACGACGGCCAGCAGAGACGTGAAGCCGTCCTTGTTGTTGGCAATGGTGTTACAGAAAGCTGTTTCTGCCGCGCTGCCGCGCGGACCCAGCACCAGATCGATATGGGCAACTTCGTTTCCTTCCCCTACCAGCGCTTCTCCTACCATTACACAGTCAATCTTTGCCATTTCAATCCTCCAAAGTATTTATTCCGCAACAGGGCAAAATGCGGCTGAATTAGACCAACGATTCTTTCAAATCACAGCAATTTTCTATCTGACCAGATTCACGATCTATATATCGATGGGCTGTTTTTGTCAACACGAATCCTGATACACAAAAAGCACGCTACAAAGGCCCGACCGGCGGCCACAGTCATTTATTATTCCAACGCTATCCCCACAGTGCGGGCTGTTGTTTTATGCTGTCAGGATGAAACCGGAAAACCTGTGATAAATACGGGTCAAGCCTCAATCCCGAAGTGAGGTTGGATTTTCAAATGCTAACTTTCTGTGATCTTAAGGGATCGACTTTCTCGTGACTCTCATTATCGGAATTGAGATTGAGATGAAAGTGGGCAAGATTCCTCCCGTTTTTTGATCATGACCTGTAGTAAAATCACAGCCGGATATTAATTCGAAATAGAGAGAAGGTTGATACGGATAGAATTTCGAAAAACCAGGACCGATTTTCTGTCTTCGCCTCCGCAAGCGAACAGTGAGGTTTAATGAACAGGTCACATCCAGTCCCGCTATTTGCCACTGTACTTGTCTTTCTGGCGGTTCTTTTTTTCGGTCTCAATCCAAAAGGATACGATTTTTCAAACCACGTTTCCTGGCTGGACGATGGTCCCGGTATCCGTTTTGATAAATATGGGCTGGCCTATGCGGAATTGAATAGTACATTGCGAGAACGAATCGACGGTCGGGAAGGCTTTTCCATCCTCATGGTCTTTCAAGCTGAAAGACTCGACAACAACGGATCCGGCCATATTCTCACTATTCATCCCGGCGAAGATAAAAATCAATTGATAATTTGGCAATGGTATTCCCATATCATTGCGATGAACGACAATGATTACGCCCACCGGAGGAAGACTGGACGTGTTTCGGATAAAATACCCTCTTCACCGGCGCAACAGATATTTTTATCTCTCACTTCCGGCAAAAAAGGCACCAGCCTTTATTTCGACGGCAAAGTCGTCTCATCGAAACACTCTCTCCGTCTTGATTTTCCTGCCGGTACAAAAAGAACGCTTATTCTCGGAAACTCCCCTTATGGGGATGGTTCCTGGCAGGGGGATATTTCAGGGCTTGCACTGTTTGATCGGGAATTGCCGCCTGAAACGGTTGCTTCCCTCTATAATGCATGGAGCCTGAAACGTTCGTTCGCAGATACCGAAAAAGAAAATCCCTTCCTGCTCTACCTTTTCAACGAGAAGGAAGGACACAGAATCATCGATCATGCAGGGGGTTCCACA
>JARRLM010000312.1:0-5141 GCA_037386985.1 Acidobacteriota bacterium
GTCTGCCCCAGATTCATAATTATCAGTTTCAAGGCCCGCCCGATCGCGGCATTCGATTTCCATCCCGGGCCCACGGCGCAAAAACCATCATTGATATTGAGTTCGTTTATCAGCTCCTTCCCGCTGACAATAAAGAATGGGGACACCTGGCCGGATGTGCACTGCACGCCTATGAGGTCAAACAGGGGATCGGTTATCGCTTCCACCGCCCCCAGGACAACAGGCATGTACTGCGGCAGACACCCGGCCATCACAGCATTGACCGCAATGTTTTCCACGGTAGCGTTCATGCCGCCGGGAGGGAATCGGGCAATGATGTGATCACGCGGCAATGGCGATCCTTCAAGCATTCTATCCACCGCCTCTTCCGTTGGCGGCACTAACGGCAATCCATCGCTCCAGCCGTGTTTCAGGAAAAAGCGCTCCATCTCTTCCTGAGCTGCAAAAAAATCTTTGCCGCTGAAGCGCAGAGTCGCTTCGGTAACGTCCGCTATAACGGGAGGCTGCGCGGACCAACGCGTCAGAGCCGCGACAACTTCGTCTGCGACTTTCCCGGCTATATCCAATTTTTTAATTTCCTCTTCGGGGGGCACATAATCCAAAATCAACTGTGCAACTGCCAGGTCTTCCAATCCTTCACTTCTGGCAAGAAAGCGGGCATTGGATTTAAAACATTTCGTAACGATGAAAGCCACCGGTTTCCCCGATTTTTCAATCCTGATGGCATCCGGTGCCGTTCTGGTCGTGCTGCCGCCCGACATTCCCATTGCGACTATCACGCCGTCACTGTTGTTCACAACCTCTTGAAGCTCTGCGGCCCTTGCATCCGCATCTCCAAGTATCGACATTTCCCAGGTACGGAATTCGGTATCCGGCATGCGGCTTTTCAGAGCTTTGTCCAGGTAAGGATAGAATATCTGTCCTACCGGTACGCGGTTCCTGAAGATACCGATCTTTTTCCCCTTCAGGCTCTCAAGCCGGCGTGCATTCGGCATCAGGGCCAGTCCTTCCGTACCTCCCGTAGGATTCAAGACTCTTAGATGAAATGGGTCGGCAGTCACTCCTTATCCTCCGTGTTCAATACTTGCAGCCCTGCTCACTTTCAAAATCCCGCGGTGAACGCGGGATAACCCAGAAAGCGCAAAGCCCGTTGGAACTTTGACAGGGACCCGGCATTATTTCGGCCGGAGTCCTTTCGAATAATTCACCCTGCCCACATAGAATTCCTCTTCAGGCTCTCTCGGAGTAACACCGGCCGCTTTCAGCCCCGCCCTCATTGCATCCTTAAAATTCTGGAACAGGAACGAAGTCGGTTTTCTGAACATGCCGCCGTTTCCGCCTGTCAGCCACTGCATGTATTTCATCCCCAGCATGCCGCACTGAAAAGCCGCTTCTCGGGCGCCCAGTATTATCGGGGCCAGTTCCCAATAGAGCTCCATGCCCTTGGAGAACTCTCCTTCAGCGAACGAATTGAACATACGGACAATTCTTGGATTTTCCTCTTTTTCATCATCGAATATTACGTAGTCGGCCGGTCCCGCCCACTGCTGCCCGTATTTAGCGATCGTAATCGGCCATTCCGCCATCTCTGCGGCCTGGAGCAATACCTGATCACCGACACGGTGATGAACATCAGCCCACTTTCCAATGCCGTCCTCCAGGTATGCTTTTATGGCTACGACATTCGGTATCTGACAGATCCTCTCGATCAATGCCGGATTGAACAGACTGGGATGGAACCTTCCGAAATCGTAAAAAGGCTTCGGCCAGAGGTCTACCGCCAGATTGATCGAATCGCATATCTTTTTTGTATTCTGGTAAATATCCTCTTCCGACTTTGCATAAAAGTTGCTCGGCCAACCCAGAAGAGTGTGGGTTCCGCCCACACTTTCAAAATAATTCAGCAGTTCAATCGACTGTTCGGTATCGTCAAGGGCTCCAAACACGGATACCAGAACCTTATCTTTGGCCTCATCGCAGACAATTTTTACGAACTGCCTGCGCTCCTCGCTGCTTAAAGCGCTGACTTCGATCGCGCAGAATACGCTGAAGACGCCTTTTTTTATGTTGTGCCTGACGTCGAACCGGATTCCTTCCTCATCCAGCTTTTCGAGATCCGGCGTATAGGACGGTTGAATGACACCGTCCAGTCCAAGGTATTTCCTTTTGGCCCATTCTTTCGCTTCCGATTTTGTGAATTCCATAACTAGCTCCTTGTTGAAGGGATGACGCACGCTGGCGCAAAGGAGTACTCCGTTCTCCATTAAGCCTCATATTTTTTCAGCCTGTATCCTTTTGCATAGTTTACGCGGCCTACGTAAAATTCCTCCTCCGGCTCCCGCGGAGTAATCCCCAGGGCTTTCAGCCCGCCTCTGATCGCATCCTTTTGATAATCATACAGGCGTCCGGTCGGCTGCCGGACGGTTCCGCCGTTCCCCCCTGCGCACCAGTGGGCGTATTTATCGGTCAGGGCTGTCACGATGCCCGTGTGAAAATAGGAGTCTCCCAGCGACCCCTGGGGACCCGGCCGGGACATTTCCCAGAAGATATCCATGGCCTTATCGATTTCACCCTCTATCAAAAAGTCAAATATCCTGACAATCCGCGGATTCTCGGGAGTCTGCATACAATAGAAGGGCCCGGCGCCGGCCCACTGCTGCCCGTATTCCGGGATGGTGAAGAGCCACCGGTCCGGCATCGGATCGCTTACCAGAATCTGATCGCCGCAAAGACGAAAAGCCTGAACCGTTAGTGCTATGGAACTGCCCCCGGTGATCTTCATGGCGACAACATTAGGGATTTCGGCGATTCGGCGCATTACGTCCGGAGGAAAATAGCTGGGGTGAAAATGCCAGGTGTGCAGCCGGCCGGGATAAAATGTTATCGCCAGGCCGGTAGATTCGCACATATGCTTGTACATCTGGAAAATGTCTTCTTCCGACCGGGGATAATACTGCACGGGATGGGCCAGCGTGGCATGTGTGCCGCCTGCCTTTTCGATATGGCGCAGCATCTCGATATCCTCCTCGACCGTATCCTGCATAACGCTTGCGGAACTGTGCATTTTGCCCCTGGCTTCATCGCAGACTATTTCCACGAACCTCTTCCGTTCCTCAAATGTCAGACCACATGTTTCAGGCGCGGCCATGACCGAAGTAAAACCATTGGCATGAATGTGATTGACGTCAAATCGGATGCCTTCTTCATCCAGCTCTTTAAGATCGGGAGTAAAGGAAGGAAAGATCGGCACTTCCAGGCCCTTTATGTTCTCTTTTGCCCAAGACTTTGCTTCCGGCTTTGTATAATCCATGGCTTGTTTCACCTCCTTGACCAGTACCGCTGCTGCGTGGCGAGCAGGTTGCCGATAACGTTCATCCGGAATCGGCCCGTTCGACCATCACACATCGATTAATTTAGTTACGGAATAATTCCCGAACGTCGGGATGAAGCACGATTGCTTCCCGTGCCCGCCCAGAACCATTACAACAAAGTCATCCTTACGGGCGATAGGCGCCGATTCTCCGTCGACGAATTCACCGAATTTTTCAGGTGACTTTTTCCTGTACTGAAGATTTTCCTCTGATAAATCCGTCCATGAGTAGCGGGCGTTACGGAAAAGAAATTCCTTGATCCGCTCCTTTGAAAATCCATCCCGGGCTATGGTAGCCGCGTGGTCGGGATGGATGTTCAAAGGAGCGGATCAAGGAATTTCTTTTCCGTAACGCCCGCTACTCATGGACGGAGTTATCAGAGGAAAATCTTCAGTACAGGAAAAAGTCACCTGACACAATAGGTGTATTGAGAAGGTTGGCCCTGTGTGGATTTGTCGATCTCGCCCGGGATGGCTCCTCCCACGTTGATCAGTATCAGCCTTAGAGCTCGACCGATGGTTGCATTAGCCCGGACCCCCGGACCAAAGGCATTGCCTTTGCCGTTCAATCCTATCCGCCGGGCGACAGGACCATTGACAACGACCAATGGACTGCAGGGATGCGTCGTTGACTGTACGCCCCGAAGGCCGAATCTCTCGTCGGACATGGCCTCGAGCGCTGCAATGATCACCGGCAGATATTGGGGCAGGCACCCGGCCATTACCGCATTTATGGCAATTTTTTCCAGAGTGGCGGCTCCCATCCTGGGGGGGAGGATCGCCACCACTTCCTGGGGATCTTTGTGACTGAGGAACGACAGCATTTCCTTGACCAGATCCTCGGTCGGCGGGATGATCGGCAATCCATCGCTCCATGCACGATCCATAAAGAAGCTGTTTATCGCCTCTTCCGAATTTTCCATACGGATTTTGCCGGATACCAGTCGGATAGGGTCCGTCACCAGGAATGCACCTCCATGCCGGGTCAGCCGTTCAATCCCAGCAATCTGCCCGGATTCATTTTGGTCATCAGATTGAACTCGTCCTCGGTAACGCCGTACTTGGCCAATGTAACGAAAAACATTCTCAAGCCTTCGACCGGGCGCGGATTCCATATCTGCCCTAAGTCGGTCGACATGATGCACTGTTCGGCGCCTATGGTCTTGATTACGTCCACCATCTCGGCAGGATCGTGCCGGAATTCCCAGGAAAGAAGCGCTATCAGGGTAAGTTCGATGAATGCTCCGTTCTTTGCAAGAACAACCAGGTCCTCTTTACTGAAAGCCTGCGAGAAGAACTCATGGTCCAGGGGATGAGTAATCACAAACTTGTCTATTCCCTGCCTGTGTACTTCCGTTTCCAGGGCAAAGGTTTCGGCCGGCGATATGTGGCCGCTGGCCAGAACCATGTTGTATTGTTTAACAATGGAAAGTATTTGAGGTATCTCCGGCACTAGCCGCCCTTTGCCGTCCAGGATGGAGTATCCGTCCCCTTCAAGGGGAAGACCCAGGTCTCTCATTTTGGATATCGAGTTTGAGGATGAAAAGGTCGGCATCCAGACCACCTTGGCTCCCGCCCTGGCGGAATACTCCACGGCATGCACCTTCAAGCCCCCCATTTCGTAATCCAGGCAAACGCTGCCGAAGACCGTAAAATCCGGCACCAGTTGATTCACCATCATGGCGACAGGCGCAGTCGGGTAGGAGTGGTTTTTCAGAACGATGGCTTTCATCCCGGCCTGCCTGGCCTGATTGGCCGCCTCCAGGGCATC
>JARRLM010000313.1:0-3770 GCA_037386985.1 Acidobacteriota bacterium
TGCCAGCGGAGAAAGAGTTGAAATCCGTGGTTTTGGCAGTATTTTTGTCAAGGATTACAAGTCTTATACCGGTCGCAATCCCAAAACCGGCGAACCGGTAAAAGTAAAACCCAAAAAGCTGCCTTTTTTCCGTTGCGGCAAAGAACTCAAAGAACGGGTGGACCTGGCTTAGGCGTAGCGATAGACTGAGTGACAGTATTATTTTCTTATTAACAGCGAGATGCATAGAGAAGGCCGGCCATGTTCTGGCAACGATTTATTTCGGCCTATGCTTTGCGGACTGACAGTGAACGGCAACCCCTGCGGCAGCCGGACAGCGAGGCCCACAGCGACACGACTCCCTCCGAAGAAAATCGCTGGATTGTCTGCAAACAATGCCGGCAGCGGTTGACCCGTCCCAGTGAAAGGATCCCAGTCAACGGATCGCATAGCCACACATTCGCCAACCCCAGCGGGGTGGTGTTTGAAATCGGCTGTTTTCGAATGGTCAGTGGCCTGCATTTTATCGGCCCTCCTTCCTATGAGTTTCCATGGTTTACCGGGCACTCCTGGCAAATCGTCATCTGTGGCACCTGCCAGACCCATCTGGGGTGGTGGTTTCAGGGGGTGGGTTCAAATCAGTTTTTCGGATTGATTCTGGACCGTCTGCAAGAGGTCGATGCCCCTGAATAGAATGTGGCCCACGGCAGCAATGGACCCGGAATTTGCCGAAAAACCCCTGTAAATTGCGTAGTGACGAGCTGTTGAATACAATAGAAAGTGTTTTCACGTGAAACCGCGGGTTTCTTCAACGGTAGTCAGATATTTGGGGGCTGCGAGACCGGGCGTCCCATTGACACAATCCGAAGCATTATTTATAAGCACTAAGAAGGTGATGGGATAGATGGCCGCTGTTCTAATGAAAACGATTCATCTTTCGATCCCACATGCAATTCGTTGCCCAATGGTATCGTACAGTGAGGATGCGTCAATGGAGCTAAAAGAAATCACCGATTGTTTCAGTGACCTGGAGATTGTGGAAAAGCGATGTATCTCGGAGGATTTTGTGGAACTGGTCTTTCAAAGGCAGGAAGTCGACGAGTGGCAACGGATACTGACGGCTTTCCTGGGACCTCACGTCAAACCGAAGGGGCAGGCAACCAGCGAGAAGGACCTCGCCTTAACAGCAAGGACAGGTGGTATCAGCATCGAACAGACGCTTATTGAAAAAGAATTTGAAAATGAATCCATTTTAGCAAAATTCTGGCCCTGGAAAGACAATATCCATATTACCTTGCGGATGGCCAAACTTGTTAACTAGTGTCCATCCACAAATGGCTATTTTCGCCGATTTCGTTGTTGGGCGGAAATATCTCACTTATGGATGGACACCAACTAAATCCCAACGCCGACATGGAGGTAGACGGTAGACAGTCGTGCAAATACTGAAAATCATACAACTCATTGCGGTCCTGTTGGCGGCATGCATTCTCGGCAACTGGTATTTGGCCGAGTACAAGAAAGCTCGAGCCGCCAATTTGCCTTCGTATCGTGCCTATTTCAGCCTCCCCGGTATATGCATCCTGCTGTTGATTCTCTTGTTGCCGCTCATTGCACGATTGATTCAAAGTTAGCGTATCGGACATGGCGATCCGGCATGTATATGTGGATGTCCAGGTGGCCCACCATCCCGTTGTCTCGGCATTCTCCCGTCATCTGAGCACCGAGCCCGAAATTATGGAGGATCCCTCGGCCCTCTATCGCTCGATCAAGAAAGCCGGAGATCCCTGGGCCCGAGGCAAGGAACTGCTGCTGTTGACCCGCAACAAGGGCGCCTTTCTCAAAGCCTGCCCTGGAACCCGGGAATATACCTGCTGCGGCTACCAGATTCTGCATATCGGCTCCTACTGCACCATGGATTGTTCCTTCTGCATTCTTCAAAGCTATTTTCATCCCCCCATACTGCAGTATTTCGTGAACCACGAAGATTTGATGTCGGAGTTGGATCATGCCTTCGGGCAACCTGGAATTCACCGCATGGGAACCGGGGAATTCACCGACAGTCTGATTTGGGAGCAATGGTCCGATCTGACGCCCCGGTTGATTCGGCGGTTTTCCGGCCAATCCCGGGCCGTCCTGGAGCTGAAGACCAAGACAACCGCAGTGCAGCGCCTTCAGGGGCTGCCCCACAACAGGAAAACCATTATCGCCTGGTCGCTGAACACTCCCCGGGTTATCGCGACCCAGGAACGCGGCACGGCTTCATTGAAGTCCCGGCTTCGCGCGGCGGCCCAATGTCGGTCATGGGGGTATCCGCTGGCATTTCATTTCGACCCCCTGGTCATCTATCCCGGCTGTGAAGATGAATACCGTCTGGTCCTCGAAGAGCTGTTCACCGCACTGTCGCCAAAGGACATTGTTTGGATCAGCATGGGGACATTCAGGTTCATGCCGGCGCTGAAACCGGTGATCGAGCAACGCTTCCCCCGATCAAAAATCGTCTACGGTGAATTTATCCCCGGCCTGGACGGTAAAATGCGCTATTTCAAGCCGCTTCGAACCGCACTTTACCGTTTTATGGCCCAATCCATCGATCGTCTGGCACCTGGTCTTACCACCTATCTATGCATGGAAGACGACCAGGTCTGGACGCAGAGCATGGGCTATACACCCCAGTCCCGCGGCGGCCTGCCTGCCATACTTGATGAAAGTGCGCGCCGCCATTGCGGTCTTGCCGGATAGCGCTTGTATCAGGATTGCGCCTTGGGAATCAATACTTCACTTTGGCCATTGTGATTGAAGGACAGCTTAAAGCTGGCTCCGTTCTCATCCCATAGTTGCTTGATGGTCCACGACTCGGGTTCGGCGGAGCCGTTCTGGACCTTCAATTGAACCAAATAGTTGATCATCTCAACTTTTTCAACGCTGACCGGATAGTCCTGACCGCCGACTGTAACGGATTTGTCGTCGCCTACCAGATGAATGTCGACCGCGGTATGATCCTGGTTGTCCTGCCATTGCCCGCTGACCTCGTTCAACAGCTTGCTTTTCCCTGAACATCCAAAGGTGATCATCCCGATAGCCAGAATGACGGCGATTGACAGTAGGGACAGGTTGCGTGCTTTCATGGTAAATGCGCTCCTTTTGTTTAGTGGTCCTTGCAGCCCCCATTTCAGACCCATGCGATCATGGTGAATGAAAAAATATTAAATGTACCTGCTTTTCTTTATTATTATGACTTATATTAAATAAATTACATTCAACGTATAAAATTGTCTCAGCGATGTCAAAGAAAATCTGCATATCATAATATTTGGTTCACCAAGCGAAGGATCAACACTGCCGGACCGAAATACAGTCTTCGGAAAGTCAACTTGGCTATTGACATGTACACGGTTCAAGGGCATATGTAGGGGTCTCAACAATTCTTATCGGAGAATCCCGATCGGCCTGCGGTTGAGGGCCCCAGTCAGGGGAATGCCCGCCGAGTTGCCGGAAAACCACATGCGTCATGCAAATAGCAACATCCTATAGCAATTTACGAATCAAGCCACCCATGGAACTGAATGAGCAATTGAACGCCCGCTGGGCTTACCCGGCAAAAGACAAACGAGACCTGCGCCTGGACTTTATGCGCGGCCTGATCATGGTATACGTGGTGGTTGTGCATATAGAGTGCTACTCGCTGTTCTCCCTGTTCGCCTGGGAACGGCTCGGCATCATCTCCAGTGCCGAAGGCTTCGTATTTCTGTCCGGGTTGGTGGCGGGCCTCGTCTACGGCAAACGCGCGG
>JARRLM010000314.1:0-9281 GCA_037386985.1 Acidobacteriota bacterium
CGCCCGTAAGGGTTTGCGGTATGGATATTCCGATTCCCTTCAGCCCGCCGATGGAGGCGTTTGCGCTGCCCGACAAAAAGAAAATTGCAAAGGGGGTTATGGCCGTGATGAAAGGGGAATAACGCACCCAGGATGCCCCATAAATGAGCAAACAACGAAACACAAAAAACATTTCACCGTTCGCATCCTTTGTCGAGTGCAGCGAAGGACACGAACTGATTCTCCAGTCTCTTGCCGCCAATGGAGTGAAAAAGATATTTTTCTGTGGCGGCACCGACAATTTCTATCTAATGGAGTCCGTTGCCAAGTTTAAAGCGCTGGGCAGGCCGGCCCCCGACCTTGTTACCGTAATGCACGAATCCGACGCCGTGTATATGAATATGGGTTATTTCCAATGGTCGGGCCGTCCCCAGGTCACTGTGCTTCATGTGGATGCGGGCACCATCAACGCCGGAGCCGCCTGGCCCGAAGCCTGGCATGGAAATGCCGGTATTGTCGTGATAGCCGGACGAACTCCCTGGACAACCAAGAACGAACTGCCGGGCGCCCGATCGAATCCCATTCACTGGCAACAGGAGGCGTACGACCAGAGCAGCATCGTCCGGCAATACACGAAGTGGGACTATGAGGTTAAAACCGTCGAAAACGCATCCCTGATTGTGCAGAGCGCATTTCGGATTGCCGCAACCGAACCGTGCGGCCCTGTATACCTCACCATTCCACGGGAGATCATGGCGGCCAGGATCAGCAGCGGTATAGTTTACCAACCGTCCGATTTCCCGCCGGCTGCTGCTGCACAGGGCGATGCCGCCGCACTACGGGAAGCCGCCAGAATCCTGGTTCAGGCCGAAAATCCGGTCATACTGGTTAAAAGCATGGGACGACATCCTGAAGCGGTAGCCTCGCTCGTGGAACTGGCCGATAAGTTATCAATACCTGTCTGTTCGACAGATACCTATATGAATTTTCCCAAACAGCACTGGGCCCGTTCTGAGGCGGACATTCAAAACCGGGACGTAATCCTGATAATCGATCACAACATTCCATGGATCGGAATCGATCCTCCCAGAACGACCAAAATAATCTCCATGGACACCGATCCTATCAGGCTGAAACAACCGCTCTGGGGCTTTCCTGTGCACATTCCCATTACGTGTGATTCTTCGAAAGCCCTTCCTTCACTCATCCAAATGACGGAGGAATTTATCAGTACGCGGCGCAAAAAAGCATTTGCCGAACGCAAAGTCGTGCTGCAGGCTGCAAAGAAGGCATCGGAGATTCAGGCCAGGGAAGAAATCGAAAAAGCCGGGAGGGCATCGCCGCTGTCTCCGGTCTGGATTCGGGAGTGCGTCAACAGGGTATCTCATGAGGATACAGTCCTTTTGTGGGATATCGCCGCGATAGGCCAGGGAGATAGGACACCGCCAGGGCATGTTTTTTCCCAGTATGCCGCCAACCTGGGTAATTCATGGCCCCGGGCTGTCGGCATCAAGATGGCGGCACCGCAGAAAACCGTTATCGCCAGCGGCGGAGACGGATGCGCAATTTTTTCCAACCCGGAAGCCGTGCTCTGGACGGCCCGGAAATACAACTCTCCCGTGCTTTTCATTGTCAACAACAACAATAAGTACAACGCCGTTGAATCGGGGCTGGATGAGTATGGCAGCGCCTCTAGCTATGCCGGCAAGGCCGGTTTTAACGGTTCCGATCTTTCGCCCTCACCCGATTTTGCATTGATTGCCCAGGCCATGGGAGCCTATGGAGAAAAAGTCACCAACCCTGATGCACTGCCCCATGCGCTGCAACGGGCGTTGGAAGCGGTAAAAAGCGGCCAATCCGCCGTGCTGGATACGGTTATTGTGTAGAACAGTCGGCGGCCAGAAGCCCATCCACTTTCTACTTTTTGACTTCTATCACATCTCTCGAGCTTGTGTTCCAGAATATCAAAGGTTAAGCCTCAATTCCGACGTTAGTGATTGAAAAAATACGGTTCTCTTTAGGAGTCAACAGGTTACCTGTAACACATCCAGCTTCGGAGAAGTTAGATTTACGCAAAATAAAATTACTGATATCTGGAAAATATGCGTATTTAGGAAACACAACTTCGGAATTGAGGTTAAGAGAAAGTGGATTTTGCTAATGGGAAGGCCCACTCAGGCCGATCAAAAAACGGAAGAGGATCAGTTTGTCTTGCAACCGCATGTAACCATAATCGGCATATGCCTATAGAGCTTATAGCCTTTAAAAAGGCGGATTGAAAACAAATTCTACGGAGTAATACAACTGCAATTATGAACTATCCAGGGGGGCTTATGAAAGTATCGACTCTATTAATATGCAGCGTATTTTTGCTGTTAACAGTTCCATCTCTTCATGCAGGTGAAGCTATTCTTTATGCCGGGTTCCAGAATCCGGGAAAACTCACCTTCAACACAGTTCCCGATATCCCGGGCGACCTGCTTGAGGGGGGGTATGGAGGCACTTTCGGAGCCAGGTTTTCGGGAGGTCGCATCATCGGATTCGAGCAGAATATCAGCTTCAGTCCTCGATTCGCGCGGAGTGGAGTGCGTGCCTTCCAGTCTGATTCCAACCTGCTTTTACAGGCACCGGGGAAAATCGTCCCCTATGCTACAGCAGGTCTCGGCTTCATCGTGACATGGGGACAGGATGAACCGGAAGAGTTCGATCCCGTTGACATCGCAAACTTCGCCTTCAGTATGGGCAAGAATTTCACTTTCAACTATGGCGGTGGAATAAAATTGCGCCGCCTCCTCGGACCGATGGGCTTTAACATCGACGTACGAGGCTACACAATCCCGAGTGCCCGAGACGGATCTCTGAGTTTCATACAGATGAGCCTGGGCGCCGCTTTTACATGGTAATAGAATTGAAGCATCGTTGCACGTCGGAACGTGTAATGTTTAAAGAAAAAGCGTCGTTGCACGTTTGTAACCACGAGCCAGTATAGCAGAAGGCGACGGATACATGGCAGGGCCCCGAGGGGAGGCATATAGTGTCGTCCTTCCGGGGCTCTTGCCTTTTTAGCACTGTATTTCAAAACGTGCGTGTGTTGAAAAGAAATTACTGCTTCGTTTAAGGCTGAACCTTATACATTCAACATGGTCAGACTTTTAAAATAATCACATAATCCATTCCTGCAGTGTCGAACGGTGAGAAATGCATCGTGGAACGTAATAGTGTGCAACATTCAAGGATGTTTTAACTCCCGATTCCCCCGCCATTCGACACATGCCCTCATCCCGCTGACATTCGTTCAACATTCACGTGTTAGACATTCAACGACGTCTAAAATTCTGCTATAACAGTAGCGGCAAATTATTAATGGAAGGAAGATTACAGTGTTATCAGAAAAGTACAGTGGTCTGTCCAGGGAAGAGTTGCTGGAAGCAGCCGCCCGGCTCGGATCCGATTTTGAAAAATTCTCAGGAAGTTGCTCCCAATGCACGGCAGCCGCCCTGCGTGAAATTCTCGATTTCGACGATGTTGTCGTAAAAGTTGCAACAAGTTCTTGCGGCGGTCAGGCAGGCGTATCCTCAGGGTGTTGCGGCGGTATCATCGGAGGGACCATCGTTCTGGACTATTATCTTGGCCGTCCGGCGGAAATGCTTTCTGCGACAGGGACGAAGCCCCAGAGCCTGGAAACCCTGGCCAGTGCCATGGAAGTGACAGATTCATCAACAGGTACGGATCTATTCTCTGTCCACAGGTCCAGACCAGTATTTTCGGTCGATCTTTCAACCTTCAGGATCCTGACGACTGGAAAGCTTTCATTGATGCAGGAGCACACGACGATCCGACAAAATGCATGAGCGTAGTCGGAAACTCGACCCGCTGGACTCTGGAAATATTGATGGATAAAGGAGTTGTATAAGGGAATTCAAGGCATCGTCGCGTGTTCCTGAAATGCGGCAGGAAGTCGACGCAATCCAGAAACGTTATCCATGTCTCCCGAATGGAACCGAACTGAGCCGGCGCAACAGGCACGATCCGAAGGTCGGCATGCGGATTTAAAGTCCCTTCAGGGGATATTTGAGCTAGCCCTTATCCATGAGTGATTTGGCTTCATACTCTATCGTCTGTTCCAGCATCGGCGGGTGTAACTCTTGTAGATAGCCTAATAGCTGTCTTGTTTGAAAGCCGGGGTTTCTGAACCAATCTGTTGACCAGATTCGGTATATTTTCCAACCATATTTTTCAAGAATTTCTTGACGTAAGCGATCCCGCTCACGGACAGAAGGGGCGCCATGGTAAGTTGCACTATCGCATTCAATTCCACACAGAAAGACGCCCGGTTTTCCGGGGTGCCGTACAGCAATATCTATATGGTACCCGCAAACGCCCACTTGAGGAACTCCCTCATAACCATAGGATCTAAGTACTTGTAAAATCCAATGCTCAAACTCGCTTTGGCATTCTCCTCCAACCTCATTCATGTTTATCGAAAAGCCGTCATGGGCAAATTGCAGGTATTCCTTTAAAACCTTTACACCCCAATGTTTCTCCTCATCCTGAATATCATGTGGATACATTGATGTAAAAATTTTTATTCTTTTTTTAGCACGTGTGAATAAAACATTTAATCCCCTGTGTCCATAATCGCTATTTATGGGCCCATAGCGTTGGTAGAAGTTACCGTTCTGATCTTTGCCATAAACCGTTGAAATGAAGATCACATCTCTCTCGTCACCCTGAACATTCTCGAGATTCTTGACAAAAAGCGGCTCCAGTGTTGGTTCCCAATTTTGAACAAATGCAGCAGCTTGCGCGTTAAGAGTTATTTCTCGATCCAATTCCTCACGCATGAACTCAGCCTGCTTGGAATTGACAGCAACAATGCCCAGCGATTGTTCCGGGCACTCCTTCATAAAATTTATAGCTGCGTCGACAACCGCTTTACCCTCGGTTTTGTTTATGCCTGATTCATAAATCCCGTCTATTTGTTCAAGAGAAACACCATATTCCGGGTGATCATAGTAGGGTGATGGAAAAATAATTAGCTGGTTGTTATAGAATTCAGTGTTGGAGAATTTGAACAGTGACTCATGTTCTGAACGGTAATGACACTTCAAACGTCGCAGAGGGTGGAAACGACCTGCAGCCGCTTCCAGCACTGAATCTTCCCTCTCCTCCTCATTCTTGTCATCTTCTGTATAATTTCCCGACGAAAGTTTTTGGGAAAAGGTAGTAGGGGGTAACTGCGCTTGATCCCCAACAATTATTGCCTTCTTCCCTCGTGCGATCCCACCAATCGCTTCCTCAACCCGAATCTGTGATGCCTCATCCATGATAATAAGGTCAAAAAATAATTTCCCAGGTTCAGTATACTGCGCGACTGACATAGGACTCATCATCCAGCACGGCTTGAGCTCCTGGATAGCTTTGCCGGCACGACTAATTAAATCACGAACAGATATTCTCGGCCGTGTTTGACTGGCAATTCGTTTGACCAACGCTAATTCAGTCAAGTTTGCAACAGGCCCGACAGAATTACCGGCTGGACATGGACGTTGATATAATTTATTTGCCAGAAGCTTCCGGCTCAACTCAAAGTATTCCTCGTCAAGTTTTTGGAATCGTTCCCTTAATTCCTGGTGTGTCGTGCCAAAATGCTTTTTTAGCTGATCATCGGCCTGCAGTATTGCTTCGGCTGCAGAGCGATAAAAAACCGACTCGACCGCCAGTCTCAAGTGAAAGTAGTCAAGATTGTTGCTTGAATAGACAGAAAGGACCGGGCCAATCCCCTGATCAAAGGCAGCATTTTCCGCCAATAGGAAGTTTAGGTAATCACGCAGGAAGGATATATGCTCAGTCGCAAATTGGTTACGTACTAATAACTGCGTTAATTGGATAACTGTGAAAGATTCCGCCCCGCACCACAGATCCGGATCCAGTTGGGCAAAACTTCTGGTTTGCTCTTCACCGGCGGCTACATTAGAGCAGGCTGATTGAAGATCTTGTGCCGCCGACTGGAATTCAGGGACATTAGATGGATCGGCGAAGAGATACTCAACATACAACCGTGAAATATCCGATGAAGACACATCACGAGCGAATTCCAGAGTAGCGCTCAGTGCTTCATGATTTTCGCGTAACGTGTCGAATGTTCCGCCCACAAGCTGAAGACAATTAGTATCCACTTCAATAGAGGACCTTGCTTTTTCCGCGGAGTCAAGGGCATCCACTGCAGCCAGAATATCCTCTTCGCTGCATGTGTCACGAAATGATGCAAGTTCAAATGTCTTTAATGAATCGCTTAACTTGTTTGCGCGGATGCGCTGTTGGCGCACCAATTCGTGCCACTCAGTATTATCATTTTCAATAATTTCATCAAGAATTGTTGTCAACAGTTCAAAAGAGGATTGTTCGCGTAACGAAAAATACCTGTCAAGTTCATCCGGTGTACGGTTGAAGAGAAAGTCTCGTATATGCAGTCCCGTATCGCCGAAACACGCAAGCCGTTGCCAAACTTCTTTGGCCCAGCTCGCGACTCTCATCAGGTCTTCAAAGGGAGTGTCCAGTCCATTAAAATTATTCCCACAGATGTATTTAAGCTCTGAATTAAGGCATATTTTCTCAGCATCCACTAAATATTGAGCACAGCTAAGGAGTGCTTCAGCCATTTCAGGCAAGCTCTTTTTTTGATTGTTCCTAGCCATGCTTCGATAAACTCTTTTCGCTTTATGACATTTCCAGCTAAGCAGAGAAGTAATGACATTCTTGGTTTTAAGCGCAACGATATGGCTGCGTAATTCATTAATAGAAGGTAAAAACTGCAGATCAAATTCGAATTCCAATCGAGTACGATGCTGCAAAAGTGTCGCTGCTTCTTCAGCCGCATTTTCCAATAGGCTGTGATCCTCTTCCGTAAGAAGAGGGGGGGAGCGTTTCACCCAAAGTTGACGGTTTAATTCTCCCAGCAACTCAATGCCGGTGACTGCCGCACGCATTGTAGGAACATGTGTGTCCTGAAGGTTCAAAGTCTGTCGAATAGTGTTACAGAAGGATTCAAGCCCGGATATTCTGGTTGCAAGAAGTTGATTCTTAGAATTTAATACTCTCAAGGATTCGATTGTATACTTATCCAATCCAATTCCCTGCAATTCTGTAATTGCATCACGGCACATTTCACTCCCAATACTTCGAAGATGTGAAATCCTTGCCGTAAATTTATCCAAGGTTGTTTCGTACCCCACAAAGTTCTCAAAAACGTTCAGTATCGTTTTCAACAAATCGCGGTTGACTTCGGATACAAGCGCTTTATACGTATCGGGTAATAAATTTTCAGGCGGGAGGGGGATCTTCCGAACGCTTTCACATACCGATTCGAGCTCCGCCATCGTGTCCGGAAACTTTAAAGCAAAATCTTTATAGAATCATTCCATTTAGAGAACGAATCCAGAAGTCTGGCCTCATCCAACTCTGTGATTTCAATATTTTGAATGCCGCGCCAGGGATTCTTATGAAGCTTTCCAAACTTAGCTAAAGATTGCATCTGTGTTTCCAGTGTTGTTGCAGCATCCAACATCTGGATGAGATTGTGGGGCGAAATTCCCAATGGATCGTCAAGTCTAGCTTCAACTAATGGATCCGGCAGTTTGTTTTTAAGTTTCTCTCGGATAGCGCTACCCAATAGCACGTCATACACTTTGAGTCCGGTATCTCCAGCATTATCATTAACACGATTTACATAATAAAGGAGCCCCTCCTTTGCCTCCAATAATGCATTGCCGTTACTCTCGAGAAGATGTTCTTCAGCATCGGGAGGTTGGTAGGCAAGTCGTTGTTCGAGAGTTTCTGCAACCTTTGTTTTTGATGTCTTGCTTGAATGCAATTCAAGGCAGAATGCATCAAGACCCGCAGCATCTAATCGTTTTTTTACCACATCAAGAGCTGCCATCTTTTCAGCAACAAAGAGAACTGAAAGCCCCTCATCTAATGCCGCAGCTATTATATTGGTGATTGTTTGCGATTTGCCCGTTCCAGGAGGGCCTTGAATCACATAAGAAGACTTTCCTCTGAGTGCATCAATGACCGCACTGTGCTGAGAGGAATCAGCATCAGTAATCAATAAAGGCTCAGTCTCCTGAAGTGCATCAATCTCATAATCTTCTGCGTATTGCAGGTCGTCGGTCCCGGCGCCGGCAATGAGACTACGGATGACGGGTTGCTGCTCAAGCTCAACTCCTGCAGGCCAGCATTGTGGATCGAGATCTTTATACATTGCCAGCGTTGAAAATGTAAACAGGCCGATAGTGATATGCCGTCTCAGTTTCCAGTCACGTTGGTCGGCTATCGTTCTTTCTACACAATCGAAGTAGGTACTTAGAGGATTCTCATCTTCTTCGTTCTCTTCCCATGGAGGAAGATTTATAGACATCTCTTTCAGCAACTCTCCCAGTGCGAAATTGATTTCAACATCTTCATTACGACTTTCAATAAAATAGGAATAACGTTGCTCAACCAGGACGCGGGCCAGCGTTATGGGAATGAAAACAAGTGGAGCGAAGCGCCTTTCTTCGCTGGCATCCGATTTGAAGTACTCCAGGAATCCAAATGCACAAAACAATGCATTGAATCCAGCATCCTTTTCCAGTACACGGGCATCGTTACGTAACTTGCCCAGCTTCCGGTCAAGTTCCTCCGAAAAATACAGGGTTCTGATTTTCAAATTTCCATGACTCTGAGCTATCTGTCCATTATCCTTTGGGAGTTCGTAATCCGGGTTCAGGCAAAGCTCCCGCGCTCTCTTTGCTGGATCCCACGAAGGCTGGAAGTTGCTAAGGCCAAGTTTTTCCCGAATACGGTTTCGGAGCAGTCTTTCGACTTTTTGTCTCTGACGATGCGAAGGGTTTGGTCCAAGTTCAGCAATAGCATTATTATAACTTTGATCTCCAGATCTTGCTTGACGCAACAGGCTATTGAAAGCTGGAGTTTTTTCATCGTTAGGAATGAACTCTGGATCCGGCAACGCTTCAAACGACAGTTGGTCTCCGTTAATGAGCTTGGTGAATAGTTTCTCGGGAATTGCGTCGACTATGCGGATATGGCTACGGGACCGTTCTGAATGCCGAAAATTGATGAGAGGATTTCGATTTGTAAGATCCAACAGCTTTGTTCTGTACTGCTGAATTACCTGCCTCACAAAGCTATCTGTGTTTGTTTGATTCGTCTCTTGTTCCATTTTGATTCAAGAATATATGAAAAAAATTACATTTTCCCGTAAATCGTTACAAAATAAAAGTGATTTCTATGAAGTCGCA
>JARRLM010000315.1:0-3759 GCA_037386985.1 Acidobacteriota bacterium
ATATCAACGAAATCCAGACCGTCAATCAGGGATAACAGTTTCCTGGGCTCCTGCCACAACTTCTGTCCACGACGCAGATGGCACGGATCGTGGTAGGTTACGGTGGCTTCGATCCGGCCACCCGGCTTATTAAGAGGACTCTGCGCAAGGAACTCGCTGATATCACGCACTTTACTCCCTAACGCACCCGCACGATCCGCCCATTCGGCATCTCCGGAAAACAGGGAGCCGTATTCTTTCAATGTCGATCCACAAGTAGCACAGTCTGTAACAATAACGTCGACATCGTGTTGCTCAAAAACCGTAATGTTATGTCTGGCCTGCTCGATGACAAGGTCCATCCGACCGTAGCCGCGGGCCGGCATTCCACAACATTCAATCTCCTTCGGAGTCACAACCGTACATCCATTGCGGGCAAGCACTCTCAGTGTTGCCGCGCTCTGCTCTGCAAAGAGCAGGCTCTGGGCACAGCCGAGAAAATATCCGACATGGAATCGTGTTTCCCCATGTGCCTCGGTTATCTCGGGAAGAATATGCCGCAGCGGCCTTTGCGGAATTCGAGGCAACATTGCTTCAAGGTCGCGCATACGATCCGGCAGGAGTCGATTCAGGCCAAGCAGATATACCAGTCGCCGGATTCCGAGTTTTTCGTAGACTCGTAAAGGCAGTGTAGCGAGCTCCAGGCGGCCTGTTTTTGACAATAATCCTTTAAAAAGAACCTGCTTCCACTTTTTTGGCTGTCGCTGTTCCTGGACATGCCGCATCGAAAGAGCAAGTTCCGCAGGTTTTATACCGACCGGGCAGATATCATTGCATGCCATACAGGCAAAACAACCGTACATCTGTTCCATAAGATTCGGAGACAGATGCAGCCCTCCTTCAAGCCCTTTTCGAGTCAGGGCAACACGACCGCGAGGAGAAGCCGTTTCGGTGAGGTATTCCCGGTAGGTCGGGCAGGAGGCAAGGCATAATCCGCAACGGATACAATTGTGATAGGTAGATTCCTCAGGCTTTTTCAATTCCAAAACAATACGCTCTGTTCCAATAAAACTGTTTGTCTAATCTGAACCACGATCTCGGCTCATTATCATCATTTACCATGATACAGGAAGCCAACAGACAGAAGCCAGAATATCAACAGCTCCATTCAGACCTATGTTATTTGTCCGAAAAAAGCGGGAAAGAAGTGGATGGAAAGAAGTGGACACCCATATTTTAAAGATTGACATCTATCGGATAAATAATGGGTGTCCACATTTAAATCTAATAAATCTAAAAACCGGAGTGAATTCCAGTAAATGAAACTATATTCCGCAGAACAGAATTAATCATTTATCATGTGTGTCCATTCGGTCCTTGTCCGAATCCGTTGATTTTCGGCCTATTCGAAAGTGATTGACATTAAGGAGCACAGTTAGTTATTATGAAACTTTGTTCCGTATAATGGAACTTGGAATTTTGGTAATTCTTGGCTCATCATCATTTCTTACAGGGTTTCGTAGCGTAGTGGAGCGTTCGGTGGATCACAATTCAGGCGAAGTCGGTTTTTCGATCAGCCCTCCGGAGGTATCGGCGAATCGCAGCTGATTGCACCCATCTCAAATAATAAACACATCAAGAAGGCTCTCCACGGAATTGAAGCGGCCCGGCCGAAGAATCAGCCATCTACGTATCCCCGTTCTTAAAATATTGAAGAAGGAGAATATTAAATGAGTGGAAAAATCACATACGAGGCACTGACAGCTTACACTACTACTGTTCTGGAAAAACTGGGGTACCCTAAACCCCAGGCTGAAGTAACAGCCTGGGTTCTGGTAGAAGCCGATGCACGCGGTGTTCCGTCGCATGGAGTCGGACGTCTTCCTTTCTACGAAACGAATATCAAGAAAAAATTTGTCTTCCCGGACGCAGAGCCCGAGATCGTCCATGAAACACCTTTATCGCTTACCGTAGATGGACATAACGGTATCGGAGGCTATATTTCCAAGTTCGCCATGGATCGCATAATCGATAAAGCCAAAAATGCCGGAGCGGGATTCGCAGCCGTCCGCAATTCCAGCCATTTCGGGATGGCAGCACTTTGGGCGGAAATGGCCTCCGCGGAAGGTTTTATCGGCATGTCCTTTACCAATACCCGGATCTGCTCGATCGTTACTTTCGGACGGGAACGTATTCTTGGAACAAATCCCATCTGTTACTCTATTCCAACCTCCGGCAAAACCCCTTTCACCCTGGACATGGCGACAACAACCGTCGCTCACGGCAAGGTCGAAGTCCACGAGCGCCGCGACAAACCGATGCCGATCGGCTGGTGTGTCGATGAAGAGGGCAATGACACGACAGACGTGCACGCCTTCCAAAAAATATATCGGGAAAGCAAGTTTGGAGGTCACCTTTTCCTTGGCGGCGCAGGAGAGGAACTGGGAGGACATAAAGGTTATGGCCTTGGTCTGCTTGTAGATCTTCTTTGTTCGGGAATGTCGATGGGTTCATGGTGCCGTGATACTTTCAGCGCAACCAACGGCTGCGGCGTGACCCATTTCTTTGGTGTTCTACGCACCGATCTTTTCGGAAATGCCGCTGAAATTACAGGTCATGTAGAATCAATCCTGCAACAGGTTCGCGACAGCACTAAAGCTGCCGGCCATGACAGGATCTTCATTCACGGCGAGAAAGAGCTTGAAAAACGGGCAGAATCTTTGGTTGGGGGCATCCATCTCGACGACGGGGAATGGGAAATGCTCGCTGGCTATGCTGAAAAATTCGGCCTCGAAAAACTTCAATAAATACCCTCATCGCAAAATCGCAACCCGATCGGCAACCATGGCCGAACCTGTCACTCCATTACTGAAATCCGCCGATCGGGCGAACGCAGGGGATCGCAAAGAATTTTTATAACCATTGCGAATCTCTGCGTCTGATTTAATCCTACCATTCCAATTTTTTAAACTCAGAAGACTCGTCATCCGACACATCTTCTGAGCCGTTGGGTTGCTTGCCATCGTCGGTGGAAAATGTTTCCTTGGGCTTAACGGATGCATCCCCTTGGTCAACCAGCACAGAGGACTTGTCAGAAAGCTCGTCCTTTAAATCGTTGAGTTGCTTGGCTTGGTGGGCGGATAGTGTTTCTCCGGGCGCAACGGATGCGTCCCCCCGGGTAACCGCGGAAAAATAAACACCATTAATATAATAATTAAATACATAATTCCCAGCGGCGAGGATCGGGAAAAAGCCGGTATTTTCTATGAGGTGATCTACTTCGCTGGTGCTTAATCCAACTTCGCGCGATAAATACTCCTTTGCTATGTTCAGGTGAAGCTCATGTCCTTTGACGGTCCAGGGATTATACCGCTCGGGAAGCAAGGCATCGGGAATGCCTTTCCAGATAATTACGATTGCTCCACCGATAAGCATTCCCATAAGGAAATAATTGAGCGCTCCAAGTTTGAACTGCATTATTGAATAGAGAATAAACACTGTGAGAAGCGAGAGGAAGAACGTGAATAGAGGCGGTAAGATTTCTATTTCGAATTCTTTTATATAATTGCCAACTGCGATCACAGCAACGCCGATGAATAAACCAAAGATGAAGCCCCAAAAACTGTTTAAGGAACTATAAAGACCGCTCATGCCGAGATCATTATGTGCACTCAAAACAAGGGCGAAAACCAGTACAACTACCGGGAGTGCTGCACCTGCAATCCGCCGTAGTCTTTCCCCCTCCCTTGCATGTTTGATCAGATTATATATCGAGTACCC
>JARRLM010000316.1:0-3757 GCA_037386985.1 Acidobacteriota bacterium
GCTTTCGATATGGGCGCGATTCATTCTTTTCTGATCACGTATGAACCTGTGCGGCAGGGTGGAGAAGGAAATCCGCTGGAACGTGCACGGGAACATTTCAATCGCGCCATGGAATTGTCGGGAGGATTTCAGGCCGGTCCGCTGGTCTCAATGGCCGAATCCGTTTGCGTTGCCGAGCAGAATCGCCAGGAATTCGAGTCCCTGCTGGGAAAAGCCCTGGAGGTGGATGTAAACAAGAAAGTCGAATACCGGCTATACAATCTTATTATGCAGCGACGTGCCCGATGGCTCCTGTCCCGAGTCGATGAATTGTTCCTGGGACCTTTCGAGGATGAATAAAACCGTCCTGATTTAAAAACCGCTCGATCAGTCCCGCGTCATCGGCTTGCAGGTGAGCGTATGAAGGAGAAATGGAATGAAGACAAAAACCGCCCTAATCGCATCCGCAACAGCTCTTATGTTCGCAGCGTCCCTACTATTCACGACGATCCCGGCGGCATCTGCGCCCGCAAAGGTAACGATCCGGCTGGGCACCCTGGCGCCCCGCGGCAGTTCCTTTCACAAAGCCCTTGTCGAAATGGGTGAAAAATGGCGGGATGCAAGCGGGGGCGATATAAGGCTGATCATCTACCCGGACGGCACCCAGGGCGGTGAAGCCGATATGGTACGGTTGATGCGTGCCAGGGCACTGAATGCGGGGATGTTTACGGTGGTAGGTCTGAGCAAGATCGATGAATCCGTCGGAGGTCTTTCTTTTATGCCTTTGACGTTCCGTTCCTGGGAGGAATACGACTATGTCCTGGAAAATCTTTCCGCCCGGCTGGAAAAACTTCTCCTGGACAAGGGATTCATTGTGCTGTTCTGGGGAGACGCCGGATGGGTTCGTTTTTTCTCCAAAACCCCCGCAATACACCCTGATGATTTCAAGAAATCAAAAATGTTCACCTGGGCGGGAGATTCGTATCAGGTGGACCTGATGAAATCGCTCGGTTACGATCCCGTAGCCCTTGAGACGGCGGATATCCTTCCCGGGTTGCGCACCAACCTGATTGACGCCATTCCATTGCCGCCCAATCAGGCGCTGTTGGGTCAAATCTATACGGTAGCGAAACATATGCTCGATCTGAAATGGAGTGTTCTTTCCGGCGGAACCATAATCCGGAAAGATATATGGGAAAAGATCGATCCGGGTGTTCGTAAAAAGCTCCTGGAAGCAGCAGCAGAGGCGGGCAGGAAAATTCGTACCAGTGATCGTAAGGAGGATGAAGAGTCTATCGCGGCAATGGTGAAGAAAGGATTAAAAGTACATCCCGTCAGTCCCGATATTGAAAGGGCGTGGCTTCGATTGACTGAAACCATCAATTCACAGATCCGGGGCAAGAAAGTGCCGGAAGATATTTTTGATGAAGTACAGCGACTGGTCAAAGAGTACCGTGCAGAAGGAACCGGCGAATGAGTGAACGCTCTTCTGAGACATCCAACATTTTACAGCCCGCACAAGCCTCTCCCGGTGGTTGGAAAGGCGCTCTCATAACAAGCGAAAATCTTGCCATAACCCTCTGTCTGGGCGCCATGGTCCTGATCCCTTTGCTGGATATGGTTCTGCGCTCCACTACCATAGTCTTGCCGGGTTCGAGCGCCATCCAGTGCCATCTGACACTCTTTATCTGCATGATAGGAGGGGCAATCGCAGCCAGGGAAGGGCGGCTGCTCGCCCTTTCAACCGTAACGGCTTTTTTGAAGGATCGCGCCAAGGCTGCAGCAGCCCTTTTCAGCCATTCCTTCGCCACAGCCGTAACCGTTATCCTTTTCTTTGCCAGTTTCCTCTTTATGATCCAGACAAAGGATGCCGGCGACATCCTTGCCTACGGTGTACGGCTTTGGCTGGCACAGGCGATTCTTCCCATTGGATTCGGCATCATAGCAATTCGTCTGATCCGACATGCATCGAACAACTGGAAGGGACGTATCCTGGCCTTCATAATAGCCGCCGTCATCGTGGCGCTTGTCTCCTGGCTGCCTGTCGATCCCGTACATCTAGTCCTTCCCTCCCTGATTCTCTTATTGATTGCGACTGTTCTTGGAGCCCCTATTTTCGTTACTCTCGGAGGGGCCGCACTTATTCTGCTATGGGGGGATGCCTTCCCGATCGAGATGATGCCGATCCGGCATTACCAGCAGGTCACGAACGCATCGCTGCCTGCAATCCCAATGTTCACCCTGGCGGGCTACCTGCTGGCGGAAGGAGGAGCGCCCAAACGCCTGGTCCGCGTCTTCCAGGCTCTGACGGGGCATTTCCGTGGTGGACCGGCTATCGCAACCGTCCTCGTCTGCGCATTCTTCACCAGTTTCACCGGAGCCTCCGGGGTTACAATCCTGGCCCTCGGAGGCCTCCTCATGCCTGTACTGATTGCCTCACGCTATTCGGAAAAGAACGCGCTCGGACTTCTGACAGGATCGGGATCCATAGGCCTGCTCTTCCCTCCCTGCCTTCCCATAATCCTGTATGCCATTATCGCTGAAATCGATATCAACCAGATGTTTCTGGGCGGGATACTGCCCGGGATACTGTTGGTCATAGCTGCCGCAGTCTGGGGAATATTGCGGAGTCCGAAATCAGGGGTTCAAAAACAATCCTTCAAATGGGCCGAGGCCGGCGGCGCGCTGTGGGATGCAAAGTGGGAGCTGCTGCTGCCGGTCGTGGCATGCACAGCTCTATTCAGCGGGCTGGCAACCGCCGTGGAAGCATCCGCAATCACTGCGCTCTATGCATTCATTGTGGAATCATGGGTCTATCGGGATCTAAGCATAATGCGGGACCTTCCGAGAGTCATGGCGGAATGCGGGCTGCTCGTCGGCGCTATTCTTCTGATTCTGGGAGTTGCGCTCGGTTTCACGGGTTACCTGATTCAGGCACAGGTTCCGGATCTGTTAATCACATGGGTAACCCATACGGTCGAATCTCCATACCTGTTTCTACTGGCGTTGAACTGCTTTCTCCTTATCGCCGGTTGCATCATGGATATATTCTCCGCCATCATCGTCATCGTACCTCTCCTGGTACCGATCGGCACCGCCTTCGGGATTGACCCGGTGCATCTGGGAGTGATTTTCCTGGCCAATCTGGAGCTGGGCTACCTGACTCCACCGGTAGGCATGAATCTGTTTCTATCGTCCTATCGCTTTAACAAGCCGATGCCTGTACTATGGCGTTCCATCATTCCAATTCTCCTGGTTTTATTATGCGGAGTCCTTTTGATCACTTACGTCCCTTTCATGTCAACCGCCCTGCCGAGGCTTTTTCGATAACAGCAACAACTCGATCGGCAGCCCGCCATCTCCGTGAGGTTTATTGATGAATATTTCCGACTCCTTCAACTTTGCTGCACAGCACTGCCCTGATAAATGTGCACTCATATACGACAACAGCAGCTACACATACGGTGAAATGAATCGAATTATCGACGGAGTTGCGAGCTACTTACACAGCCTTGGTTTAGCCAAGGGAGACCGGGTTGCCTTGTACATGGCAAACAGGCCCGAGTGGATCATGTTCTATTACGGCGCTGCGAGAATCGGCGCAATTCCGGCATGCATTCCGGGAGCATATAAAAAACAGGAGATGACAGAGGTTGTCAACGACTCCCGGTCATCCATTCTCGTCACGTCGGAAGCTCTGCATGCACAGCTCTATTCAGCGGGCTGGCAACCGCCGTGGAAGCATCCGCAATCACTGCGCTCTATGCATTCATTGTGG
>JARRLM010000317.1:0-3753 GCA_037386985.1 Acidobacteriota bacterium
CAGGATTATACCTGAAGCCAGGTCCCCGAGAGAGGCAGCGCTGTTTCTCAGGGATCTGACTGCGCTCGAAAACCATGTTTTTTGGCCGGAAGAAGCTTCCGTGCTGGATGATCGCTGGATTTCCCTGGAGAAAATCCATACACATCGTCAAGTCACCGACGCACACCTGTTGTCTTTGGCTATCCGTTACGAAGGATGCCTGGCAACTTTCGACCGCGGGATCCTGGAGTTGTTGCCGGATGGAGCAAAGGCGCAGGAACCTGTCCACCTTATTCCCACCAATATTTCTTAACCTCAATTCCGATATACAGGACTCCATCGAAGACGTTGGAATCCGCACCGAACAAGTGATATTCTAACTTCCAGGATCCCGGTCCCGACGAGAAAGGAATTATCCCCAATCCGGGAACAAGCCATTTTATTGGATCATATCCAAGAATTATTATGAAAATTGATCTGCATATCCATAGTTCAACCGGATCCGACGGCGCCCTGACGCTTGAAGAGATATTTGCTGAAGCCGTGAAGCGCAAAATTGAGCTTATCTCAATCACGGATCATGGCGCCGTTCACCACCAGGGGGAGGCTCAAAAGCTTGCAACCGAGTGCAATATCCGCTATGTGACAGGGGTGGAATTGAATGTTTCCTTCCCCTATGGAGGAAAGGACAGGTCCCTGGATTTTTTGGGTTATGGATATGACTACAAAAACGCCGCTTTGAACCAGGAACTGGAGACAATGCGGAAGTTCGATTCAGAGCGGGCGCTGAAGATCCTGGAAAAATTGAACAATGAGCTTCGAAAAGAAGGCCTGCCGCTTTTTACGGAAGAAGATCTCGCCGGCATGCAGGAGGGCATTGAGGGAGTCCTGAGCCGTCCGCATATAGCCGACTACCTGGCAAAAAAGAACATCGTTGCGGACCGCCAGGAGGCTTTCGACCGGTACCTGGTCGCCTGCAACGTGCCCAGGTTTCCGCTCCGGCTGGAAGAAGCCTCCCGGCTTATCCGTAAAGCGGGCGGAAAACTATTCCTGGCCCACCCCAATGACGGCAACGGCGCTTCACTTTTCGGTGTTACCCAAAACCTGGCGGAACAGACCGAACTCATCCAAAACGAGATGATGGACTCCATAGACGGCATCGAATGCTGGCATTCCCGATCAGATGAGGAAACAGTTGCGCATTACACTGCATTCTGCTATGAAAACGGCCTCATGATGACGGGTGGAAGCGACTGCCACCAGAAGCCGGTTCTCCTGGGTACGGTGGATGTGCCGGATTTTGTCGCAATGTATTTCAAATAGGATAAAATGTCTGTCGTCTCCTCCGGGGCGGGACTTGCTTCAAGTCCTCGCCGGGCTCTCCTAACCGGCAGGGCATCGAGGCTTAAAATTTTCACTGTGTTATGTGGAAATCAGCGGTAATTAAAATCCCGACAGACTGCGTCTGATTAGAGTGTAGCTATGATCCTGTTCTTTGCCGTTTTTCTTTCAATTGTCGGTGGAATCAACTTTTACGTTTTTATCCGCGGCCTGCAGACTATTCCTGTCGGTTCCGGGTACAGAACAGTCTATATTATTCTCTTCTGGGCCGTTGCCGTCTCATTTTTTGCCGGACGAATACTGGAGAATTACCGGCCGTCATTTCTTTCCGATCTGCTGATCTGGGTGGGATCGTTCTGGTTCGCCGCCCTGTTTTATTTCCTCCTGGCGGTTATTTTTGTAGATATCCTGAGAGCACTGAACCACTTTCTGCCCTTCTTCCCTTCCATAATTACCCATGATCTCCCTAAGGCCAAGCATTTCATTGCAGCGGGTATTACGGTGTTGGTCGGTCTGCTTCTGCTTGCAGGGCATATCAACTCCAGAATACCGTGTGTGAGAACATTGAATCTCAAGATCGACAAGCACGCCGGAGATCTGAAACATCTGAATGTTGTAGTTGCATCGGATTTTCATCTTGGAACCATTGTCGGAAGAGCGCGGCTCGAGCGGATTGTGGACAAAATCAAAAGCCTGAATCCGGATGTGGTCCTCCTTCCGGGAGATATCGTCGATGAGGACCTTACCCAGGTAGCAAAAAACAACATAGGAGAACCTCTCAGGACTATTCGTTCACGATTCGGGGTTTATGCCGCTACCGGAAATCATGAATACATCGGAGACATTAAAAAAGCAGCCGCCTTCCTGACCGGGCACGATGTGACTTTGCTGAGGGACCGGGCGGTTAAAGTGGCCGGCGCGTTCTATCTTATTGGACGGGAAGACCTTTCCGCGAACCGTTTCGGGGGGCAGCAGCGAAAAAATCTATCGGAGCTGATGACGGATGTCGATAAAAATTATGCCGTCATAATGATGGATCATCAGCCGTTCAGGCTGAAAGAAGCCGCCGAATGTGGTGTGGACCTGCAGCTTTCCGGCCACACCCATAACGGGCAGATATGGCCGATAAATTATATCATCCGATTGATTTACGAGCTCCCCTGGGGGTACAGGGAAAACGGGGACACCCATTATTATGTATCGAACGGTGTGGGCACCTGGGGTCCGCCCGTACGCATCGGCAATCGCCCTGAGATTGTAAATATTCTCATAGAATTTGAATGAAGATCACTCTACCAGAGTGACCCCCGGAAAGGGTGAAAAGCAAACAGCGGGGGATGAGCCCCCGGAAATTACGTGGAAACAAACAGAGAAAACAGGGGACGATTGCAGGATATAATTTTCTGTCGCCCTTCCTGCTTACCAGGTGAAGGGAAACCGAAGACTGTGGGGCTCGGATCTAAAGCCAAATTTCCCAGGGGCTGCCGCCACTGTCGGGACTCACAACGGAGGCATGAAATATGAAGGTTCTGGTAACGGGAACCGCGGGCTTCATCGGATACCACACCGCCCTCAGGCTGTTGGACCGGGGTGACGAAATAATCGGCCTGGACAGTGTCAACGACTATTACGACGTCAACATTAAATATGGCCGTCTGGAAAATACCGGGATCGCCAGAGAGGATGCCGAATCGGGCACCGTCTGCCGGAGCTCAAAATTCCCCGGCTACAGATTCCTGAGAATGTACCTGGAGAACAAACCTGCGGTGGACGATCTGTTTGCCAAAGAGAAATTCGATGCGGTCATACACGTCGCAGCCCAGGCGGGAGTTCGCTATTCCATTACCAATCCATATGCCTATATAGAAGCAAATATCATCGGTTTCCAGAACATCCTGGAAGCCTGCAGGCACAACAAAGTGCAGCACCTTGTTTACGCCTCCTCAAGCTCGGTCTATGGATTGAACGAAAACTACCCCTTTTCAACGCACGACAACGTGGATCACCCGATATCCCTCTATGCCGCCACAAAAAAGTCGAATGAACTTATGGCTCATACATACAGCCACCTGTACCGCATACCGACAACGGGGTTGCGATTTTTTACTGTATACGGCCCATGGGGCAGACCCGATATGGCCCTCTTCCTTTTTACAAAAGCCATGCTTGAGGATCGACCGATCGATGTCTTCAACAACGGCGATATGAGGCGGGATTTTACCTTCATCGACGACATCGTAACCGGCATCGTGAAGGTTCTGGACCATCCACCTGAAGGGGATCCTGCCTGGAGCGGGAAAAATCCAGATCCCTCCAGGTCCATCGCACCCTATCGGATCTACAACATCGGAAACAACTCCCCCGTTAACCTGATGGATTTCAGTGAGGCCATCGAGAAATCGCTCGGCAAAAAGGCGGTGAAAAATTTCCTGC
>JARRLM010000318.1:0-3747 GCA_037386985.1 Acidobacteriota bacterium
GCAAAAGGCGAGTAGATCCAGACATCGATAAGGATCAGGGAGACCAGCGCCGTAGTAGAGTCGCCCAACCAGGCACCGGGCCTGATCCCCGCAAGACCCAGGATGTGATTCAGCACGCCCTGGTTCGTGGGAAGAAGGATCACCTTCCACATCAGCGCACTGACAATGGGCGGAATCATCATAGGGATGATGAGAAAGGATCGCAGAATACGAACGCCTAAGAATGCGTCCTTGAGCAGCAGGGCCACTCCAAGACCCAGGGCCAGTTCGATCAAAACTGCGGATGCAGCGAATATAAAGGTCAGGCTGAAAGCCTGCCAGAAATCGTTGTTCGTGAAGATCTCGATGTAGTTGGCAAGGCCGACCCATCGGATGTTATCGGGTTCGGTCAGAGTGTAATTTGTAAATGTATAGTAAACACCCAGGATAAAAGGATACAGGATACCGATCAGGGCGATGAGCGCGGGGAAAGTCAGAAGATAGGGCAGGCTTCCATGAGGCGGATTCGGGCGATTCGTACGTAAGGCGTGATCGGTCATGTGGATTATTGGCCCACCATTTTATTAATGTCCTCCGCTGCTTCTTTTAAAGCCTGTTCTGCAGTCCGCGATCCTTCATAGATTTCCTGCAGAGCCGCGGCCCATCGATCCCCGGCTTGAGTGACATAGGTCGAAGGGGTCCACCGGATCCTGGCATACTCCGAAAGGAGCAGTTGGGCTGTACGGCGATACTCGCCCTGGTCCCAGTTTGTAGCCTCCACGGTTTTAGGATCTTCCCATACGGATCTGCGCGTGGGATTGATGTTCTCATACGGAACGGTCCGCTGAAGCACGTCCTTGCTTGTCGCCCATGCGAGAAATCGCCAGGCTTCATCCTTTTGTTTGGACGCAGCATTCATAGCCAAACTCCATACCCACGTGCTGGATCTGATCTGGCCGTCCGGACCCGGCGGAGGGAGCAGATACCCTACCTTGCCTGCCACCTGGGACTTGGCGGGATTCTCAAAGGCTGCAGCCTGGTGGTTTGCGTCGAACCACATCGCGAACCTGCCCGAGAGGAATCCCTCTTTCCCTTCATACCAGGTGTAGCCGGGCCAACCGGGCGGGCCTCCCTCTCTCAAGGTTCGGATGAACAGATCCGTGATCTGGATGCCCTGGGGGCTGTCGATCACGCAATGCATGGACTCGTCGAAATCCCTCGCTCCCCAGGAAGCAAATGCAGTCAGATACCCGGGATGGATCGTGGACCAGCTCTGTACGCCCCTATGGCCGAATCCATAGATCTGCTGGCCGTCCACGCTGCGAGTCAGTATTTTGGCTGCCTTATATACTTCCTCATAGGTGGCGGGCGGCTGGACCTTGAAGCGTTCAAACAGATCCTTGCGATAGAAGATTACATACCCCTCTTCGTTTACAGGAAGCGCCCACAGGGAACCTTCGCCCATGCCCGTGCCCTGCTCAAGATTCCACCTTGAACAGGCCAGGAGCTCCGGGAAAAAATCATCCGGATCCCAATCCGCAGGCGTGAGTTCGGGATTCTCAATGTATGGGTCCAGCGCTTCGAGCCACCCCGCCTTGGCATATTGCCATAAGTGCGGGAAACCCAGCATGAACAAATCGTAATAGGAACTGCGGCTGGAAAGCTCCGTAATCAGCTTCTCAAAATACTCTTCTTCGGACAGAAGCAGTGTGCTGACCTTGACTCCGGTTTTTTGTTCGTATTCCGGAATGAAGCGCAGAACGGATTCAGTAAAAGGATGCCGATTCAGCAGAAGGTGGATTTCAGCCGACTCGGGACCATTCTTTGAACACCGGCAGAAGAGCAGGGCGAAAAACACGCACAGTATTGCAGAGACCAGCCCCGACATAATACGAAATTTGAAATTAGCCATATCCCCGCCCTTTCCGGCCTAGCGGCTCAGAGATCCGATGCGACCTTTTTGTTAAATCCTTATGGAACCGGGGCTTATTATATGCAGATGCGTCGGATGGAGAAAGGGAAATCCAGACCACAGTCTAAAAACAAAACATTTTGGATGTAATGCACAAATTTTCGGATTCCCGCCCAAACCTGAATCCAGCTGTAGTAAAATTCCCGCCGAATATTTGATGTCCCGTTCGGGGATGGGTGAAAACCCTTATCACCGCCGGCCTGGAAGCTTAATGCGAAGGAGGCAAGGCATGGAACTGACGCGACGACAATTTATGAAAATCAACGGTACGGCCGCAGCCTGGTTAGGATTAGGAGGCGGTTTCGAGGACAGAGGGGGAATCTCCCCTGATTCAAGCCGGAAGAAGCCGAATATACTTCTGATCATGGCGGATGATATGGGCTTTTCGGATCTCGGCTGTTACGGCGGTGAAATAGACACCCCCAATATCGACGGGCTTGCAGCCGACGGACTGCGCGGCACTCAATTCTATAACACGTCGCGCTGCTGTCCCACGCGCGCGTCTCTGCTGACCGGGCTCTATCCGCACAAAACCGGGCTGGGATGGATGACCGTCGCGGATCTCGGCCAGCCGGGCTACATCGGCGAACTGAACGATCATTGCATCACCATCGCCCAGGGTCTCAAGTCCGCGGGGTACCGTTGCTATGCAAGCGGCAAATGGCACGTGGTTTTCAACAAACATATGGAGCCTGAAAGCCCGAAAGACAACTGGCCTCTGCAGCGTGGGTTCGACAGGTACTACGGCGGCCTGGCCGGCGACGGCGGCTATTATCAGCCCGTCGGATTGACGCGGGATAATACGCGAATTGAAGCACCCGATGAAAATTACTACTACACGGACGCCATTGCGGACAATGCGGCCGAATTTGTGAATGACCATTATTTGATGCATCGCGACAAGCCATTCTTCATGTATGTTCCATTTTACGCGCCGCACCGGCCGCTCCACGCAAAGCCGCAGGATATCGAGAAGTATAAGGGGAAATACATGATCGGCTGGGATGAAATTCGAAAACGCCGCAGCCGGAAGCAAATCGAGTTGGGTATGTTCGACGGGAGTTGGGACCTTTCGCCCAGGGACAGTTCTGTACAGGCATGGGAGACGGTGCCTGACAGCGAGAAGGCCCTCTGGGATATGCGCATGGCGACCTATGCGGCGATGATTGATTGTATGGACCAGGGGGTGGGAAGAATTCTCATGGCCCTAGAAAAAAACAACGCCGTGGACGATACAGTTGTCATTTTCATATCCGACAACGGCGCTTGCGCCGAAACCGCAGGCACAGGGGACATCGATGTCATCGGCACACCGGCGACCTCCGAAAGTTACCGCACAGCGTGGGCAAATGCCAGCGATACGCCGTTCAGGCTCTATAAATCGTACGTGCACGAAGGGGGAGTGTCCTCGCCGCTTATAATTCGCTGGCCGGAAGGGCTTACAGCCGCCAAAGGCTCGTTTTGCCCTACAACAGGACATGTGATCGATATTATGCCGACGTGTCTGGATCTTGCAGGCGCGCAATACCCGAGGGAGTGTAAGGAAAAGGAAATCCATCCATTGCCGGGTAAGAGCCTGGTGCCGATCCTGAAAGGAAAGGATGTGCCCGGGGAAGCGCTTTATTTCGAGCATGAAGCCAATCGTGCGATCAGGAACGGTAAGTGGAAGCTGGTTTCAAGAGCGCTGTTCCGTCCTCCTTACACGGGGCCATGGGAGCTTTATGATCTTGAAAAGGACAGGACGGAGACCAAAGACCTGGCGGGGCAATATCCAGGCATGGTAAGGGAAATGGCGG
>JARRLM010000319.1:0-3747 GCA_037386985.1 Acidobacteriota bacterium
GGTCATCCCGCTGACTTTCTTGTAGTCTTCAAATCTCTCGATGAGCGTGTAAATGGATTCAGGCACAATGTTCCGATCCATTATACTGCTGCGTCCAACGGTTCCGACTTCTTCATCAATAACTTCCCCCAACTGTCCGAGAACCGCACCCTGGGACCGTACCGAATAGTCTTCCTGTACCCGTACAACGTAATCGGTTCGAACATGGTGAAAAGTGTCCGGTTCGAAATACATCTTGATTCTAATATTGCCCAGTACATTCATGGGCCATTCCAATTGGTACAATTCACGGTCTTCCGGGTACAATTCACGGTCTTTAACTTTGACTTTTTTGTATTTCAGCTTGTACTGAATTCCATCGGCATCCAGCAAAGGCCAGGACAATGACAGAGTGCCTCCGATGAACCCCTTTTTCATGACCCCGTTGAAGCGAAAAAGAAAATCCGCAAGGGGCGATCGCTGACCGGGGCTGATGTAACCGACCGAGACATTATCTCCGTTGTAGGCAAAATATTCTTGAGGGTAATCAATTGAGCCGTATTTCAATACGATTCCGAGTTTGTTTCCCTCCGACACGAATGTAGACATGCCGCCTTTAATGCTGCCGGTCATGCCCTGGACGAATTTAACATCCGTGGAACCTAAAAAAGCGCGTGAATTTACGGAAGAAAGGGTAGTAGGTTCCCCGATGGATTTAATATGCTCGGCTATCAATTTCTCTGGTGTCAGGTCAGCGTTGGCGCTTGCCGGTTCTGCAGAAGAAATATTGGATTGGGCCGTAAATAACAGAGAACAAAAAACAACCGCAGCTAGTGATAGTCTAATTCGTTTCCCCATAAAAACCTCCAAAAACAGTCTTGAATCGAATACAAGCCTCTCAAGAATCCGATTCACTAAACCTCAAAAAGGTTCATTATAATATCCCTTTTTAATACGCTGGGAAGAATATGCGCGTTACCTAAATAATGAACAATGCATTGTATTATAATGGACCGATGAAGCCTAAAAAAATCTCCCGGTTCAAGCCTTTGTTGATGTTATTGGGAACGATGATGGATAAATGGGAAGGAACCTACCGGAAGTGCCTCCGTCCTTACCGGCACCTCTGCATTTCAACCATTCATCAATCTGCGTTCCATATGCCGCCAATTAAAACTTCAAACTTTATAAATTACGCCTGTCCTGAAATCATTGACACCCAGTGGATGGGCGCGTTAGCATCACAGTTCACCAATGTTATATTCAATGGACATCAAACTTCCGAGAGGTATGGAGAAATGCTGCCGAAAATTCTGGTAAAAATCTGGTTGCATAAATGGTTGACCGTAATGGCCCTAATGCCTGTGCTGGCCATATTATTGGCCGGATCGGCATTGATTGCCGGGGAGCCGGAGTGGAATCCTGACGACATCAAAGAGTGTGATCGGGAATGCCTCATTGGTATCATGGACGGGTATATGAACGCGCTGTTCGAAAAAGATACCGGAGCATTACCCCCTCTGTCGATCGATGTACGGATGACGGAGAATACCGGTGTTATGGATGTTGGTGAGGGTGTTTTATGGAGGTTTAGGACAGAGCCCACCGGCTTCAAAATATACGTCGCGGATCCGGTTTCAGGCCAGGTCGCCCAACAGGCGCGGCTTAAGATCGGGGGGCGGGATGCACTCGTGGCTGTCCGTCTGAAAGTCGATCGGGGGAAAATTCAGGAGATCGAACAGCTGTACGATCGCGAGATCGACCAGGCCGCGATCCCGCTTCTGACGACACCCGTACCTGTGCTGACTACCGATGTTCCTCCTGAACAACGGCTATCCCGGGATCTTCTATTCAGGGTTGCCAATTCATATTTTGACGCTCTTGAAGGAGACAACGGGAAAATCGGCGCGTTTTCCGACGATTGCGTACGACACGAAAACGGGTACCAGACTGTGAATAATCCTCCTCCGGGAGGACGAATGATGCCTGCTCCCTTCATACCGACAGCGGATACGGAACAGGGTCGAGAGATGCTTCGATTCAGTATGTTGACATGCGAAGAGCAGATCAATGAAAAGACTTTTGCCCATATGACCCGTATCCGTCCGCGCCGCGCCCTGATTATCGATGAACAGAAAGGAATAGTCGCTACTTTTCCTCTGTTTGTTCATGACGGCACTCGCCGGGGCGCACCCGATGCACCACCGGGAATGCTGCTGAATCTCGTAACAATGGAGACATTTGGAATCCGCGACGGTTTGATCCAACATGTTGAGCCATTTCCAATTGTTAACCTGCCCTATGGGTTGGGGAACGGATGGACCAAAGGGTCCGGTCGTTAATCGGTACGGTAATAGTTTTCGGTTGCAGGGTATGAAGCGGAAATATTCCGGAGTTCTTCTAGCTCCTGTGTTTGAAGTTCTGAGTTTTGAGTTCTGGCTCCTTACTACTGGCTTCTTGATCTTCATTTGAATAGAACATATGTTTAAAAAACCAGTTTTACCTTAATCTTTAATTCAGGAGAAACCTATGAATTCCGCATTAGAGTTCTTAAAAGCCAACAAGGTTTTCCACCTTGCCACTGTTGATGGAACACAGGCCAGAGTGCGTCCTTTCGGCTTTGTAATGAAGAGGGACAACAGGCTTTACATGTGTACGGGCAAGATGAAGGATGTTTACAAGCAGATGGTAAAAAATCCCCAAATTGAGGTCTCGGCGATGGGTGCAGACAATACATGGCTGAGAGTTACAGGCAGCGTCGCGTTTGACGATTCGCGCGAAACAAAAATGCAGGCCTTTGAAGAAGCTCCTATGTTGCTGCAGATCTATCGCAAAGGTGCGGACGATGAAAACTACGTGACATTTTACTTCACCGAGGCTAAGGCGATCCTCTATTCTTTTGCCGAAGCTCCAAAAGAATTGCCTCTGTTTTAATGCCCGGATCTCAACGGGCGCCCGGAAAGGGCGCCCGCAGGCTCTTCCATTCAGTCCTTTGCTAAATCAATTAAGGTTCGGGGCTTTTTATGTCGATGGAAGCTACATGAACAGGCGAAACCGTTTAAGATTCAGCACCGATATGTTTGTGACGATAACGGGTGTCGATGACCCCGATGTTTCAATGAAAGGGAGAATTGCTAATCTGTCGGCACACGGTCTCAGTCTGATCCTTCCAGGCAAGGTTCCTTCCGATATTACTGTGAATGCAGAGTGGGGAGAATACCATGTTCAGGGTCGGCTGATATATTGTCGACCTTATGGCAATGAGTATCGCGTCGGGTTACAGGTGGAGGATCCCATCTACGAGCATACCCTTGCAGTGAAAAATGGAAAAGCATCGAATACGCCCCATCGAAAAATCCAGAGCAAATAGCTCCTCTTAGCAAGAAATGCCCGCTGAATAAAAATGGATTTGCCCTTCCGCTCGTGTTGTGACAAACTGCGCTTTGCGCTATCCCAGTCCGCCTCTGATGTGACAAAAAAACCTTGTGAGGAATGGGGGCTGGCCCGCAAAAACCTTCCGGTGAAAAATGCCGGTCTGGTTGAAGAAGTTTATAGAACTATAATCAAGTACATTTCGAAAAGCCTAACAGGAGGATATCTTGTGAGAGGATTTTATTTTCTCTGTTTTGCAACCTTCTGCCTTTTCTCATTAGAAGCGTGTCATACGGACAGAAAGGCTCAATCTCTTATGAAACCATCGACTTTCGGTGTTCTCGCGGATGGCCGCGAGATACTTGAATATACGCTCGACAACAGCGCCGGAATGTC
>JARRLM010000320.1:0-5315 GCA_037386985.1 Acidobacteriota bacterium
CCTGCATCGCCGGTAATGTGCCATCGTCCATTGTGATGACAGGCACCAGCAACCAGGTCAAAGAAAACTGCCGCAAATTAATCGAGGACTGCGCCCCGGGAGGCGGATATATACTGGCCGGTGGGGCAAGTATAGATAAGGGGAATATGGCCAACCTGAAGGCAATGATGGAAGCGGCTTACGAGTACGGCATCTATAAAAATTAGAATTACGCAAAAATACCCCTGCGTTTGAGTTCCAGGAAACAGTCGGCACAGGCAGCTACATCAGCCCCTGCGTCGTGCGCTTCTTCAAATCCGGTTCCAAATAACGTTTGGTGCAGTTCGGACAACGAAGGCCATTTATAGCCGTACTGTCCGGGAATACGGCAGAGGTCCTTTGTTCCGGTCATTGTGCAAATTCGTTTTTTATCTTCAAAGGGTAATGCAAGGTCTAAACGAAGGTATTCGGCTGATATACAGCTTTCATCGAAACGAAGGTTGTGCGCCACAACAACCTCAGACTTCCCGACAGCATCGTTGAATGTCGAGAGGGCTTTAAGGAGAGGAACTCCTTCGGTCATTGCACGCTCCGTGGAGATACGATGGACACGTTCCGCTTCACGAGGGATCGTAAATCTATCCGGCTGTATCAGAAATGCCGCGGATTCGATATGCCCTGAATCCCTATCGTATCGCGACCATGCAATCTGAATAACCCGTGGCCAGTTGTCGAGATCCGAAACAGGTGCTTTCCAGTTCTTAGGCAGTCCGGTTGTTTCGCAGTCGATCACTATATACATTGCATCCCTTGCTTTATAACCATAACCGTTGCAGATGGTGACTATGGCCCCGTTTTTGTCGGATAACCCGCTGTCTTCCAGGCGTTCATACCACCGGCTAAACTGGAGGATTTTTCGTAGCCCTCTTCCCGGAGAACCTCGAGCCCGACCTTACTGCGACCTCCCGACAGGCAGACTACAACGATCTCTTTATCCTTGGGTAGTTCATTCACCCTATCCTTCAGCTCTCCGAGAGGTATCATCACAGCGCCGGGAATATGGCCCTGCACGAATTCATGTAATTCTCTCACATCGAGGATATATGCCCCGGCAACTTTTTTGGACGCAGCCTGTCGCGCAGTGATCTCTTTCGGATATGTCCCCGAAACAGATATTTCCTGTTGTGCGGAAAATGCGAATTCAGTCCATAAAGCAGGACTCCCTAAATAAAAAATTGCCAAACCCACAATAGTACAAAGCGCGTTCATTCTTTGATGCATCCTTTCTCTCCCGATACAGGTATAAATATGCGGAACCTGAAATCGATACCTAAATTACAGGTTTTTCCCCGGTTGATTCTACCCTATCCATGAACGGTATCCAGCTTATTTTTAAATCCATGACGGTTCCCTTAAAAACATCAGCATCCCCATATCCCACATTAACTTTAAAAATAACCTAAATCGACGTTGACATTTTCAATGGACAATCCTACTATGTTTCCATATATGGGAACTTTTGAACTATGAAACTTTTAAACAATGACAAAGCCCTGCATCAGAAAATATTTCAGATGCAGTGCGAAATCTGCAAATCGCTCGGACACCCGATCAGGCTGCAGATTGTGGATCTTTTAAACCGGGGCGAATTATCGGCCTCTGACCTGATTTCCACTATTGAAATATCAAAGGGAAGTCTTTCCAAGCACATGTCGCTGCTTCTGCACGGTGGCATCGTGGAATCCAGGCGCGAGGGGCGTCAGATCTTTTATCGCCTGACGGATCCGGAGATACATAAAGCATGCGCCATGATGCGCTCCATCCTTTATCGCAGGTTGAAAAAGGGAGAACAACTGGCTTTGGCCATGAAAAGCTCCAAAGCCAATCAATAACTATTGGAATTCCTCTCTGGTGGCACTATGTCCAAATCTATCCATAAAAGAATCTGGTATATCGCACTTCTCTGTACGCTGTTGAGCTTCCCATTAGCCGCTCAGGAAAAACTGACTCTGGCTGAAGCGGTAATCCGGGCGCTGGAGAATAATCCGGATCTGGCAATAGACGAACCGGGCCGCGAAGCGGCGCATGCCGAATTCAAGGCTGCGGGAGCAGGGTACCTACCGCGAATCGACTTTGAACAGTCCTACCTCGCAGGCAATAATCCTGTTTTCGTCTTCAGTACCTTGTTGACACAGGAGAAGTTTACGGCTGCCAATTTTGACCTCCCCACACTCAATTCACCCTCACCGGAAGACAACTGGCAGAGCAGGGCTACACTGCAGCAGACAATCTGGGATTTCGGCAGAACGCGCATCCGCCGGGAAATGGCCGGTCTGGGTGTGAAGAAAGCGGACCAGGCCCATGAGGAGCATATACAACAAGTTCTGCTCGCCGTAATAGATGCCTATTACGCAACGACTCTTTCCAGGGAATCCCTTGAAACGGCACGACTCGCCCTTCAATCGGCCGAGTCGATCGAATCTCAGGCAAAAGCCAGGGTGGATCAAGGGCTTGCCGTTGAAGCCGATCTTCTACGCAGTCGCGTATATCTTTCCGCGGCAAAACAGCAGGAAATTCAGGCATCGGGGCGCCTTGAAAACGCCCATGCCCTGCTGAACCGACTGATGGGAAGATCCCTTCACGAAGCGGTCGGCGAAACTGCCCCATTGGTCCCGGTCGAAATCGATCTTCCATCCGAGGAAACGCTGCTTGCGGAACAGAAAGTACGCCGACCGGATTATGGCAATCTCAAAACCGAACTTAAGGAAGCTGAACTCGGCGTTCAGTCCCGGAAGAAGGAATTTCTTCCCGTACTGGCCGGTTACGGCACAATGGAAATGGACAATCCATCGCTGGACACCTTTGGCGGAAACAACTGGTCAGCAGGCATCACTCTGAGCTGGAATCTTTTCTCGGGAGGAAGCCGGGCAGCCCAACTGGATGCTGCCAGGCTACGTCTTGAACAGAAACGCCGCCAGATCAAAGCAATGGACTCGGCAATGGCACTGGAGATCCGCAGCGCACTGATCCAGTATCGCGCTGCTGCTCAGCAGGTCGCAGCGGCTCAGGCGGCGGAAGCCCAGAGCGAGGAAGGGCTCAGAATTCTGAAAAATCGGTATGAAGCCGGCCTGGCTACAATGACTGATCTGCTTTCGGCTGAAACAGCACGAAGCAGTGCCAGAACAAGTCTGTCAGAAGCAATTTATCGGCAGCGTCTCAGCTACGCACAGTTGGAATATGTCGCAGGAATACTCAGCCCGTCATCACCGGCAGTAAGCTTAAAGTAATCTGTCTACAGTGCTTTACGAGGCTTCCCAGCTCGTCAGCACATCCTTAAATCAGGGATAAATTTACGGGGCAACACCCTTTTCAGCTATTTCAAATGCAGTGACGGAGGCAAAACAGAATCATGCGAATTAAAGCTTTGCTTACTATTCTCCTAACAGGGCTGGCAATGCTGCCGGCATGCGGCGACGAACATGCCGGCACGTCAGATTCGGGCCAGGCAGCCATGCCCGTAAATGTAATCCAGGCCCGATACCAACCCATTGCCACCAGCGTAGAAGCACCGGGAACGGTGCAGCCACGGAACCGGATCCCGCTCGCATCCCAGATCAACGGTTTTGTTCATGAAATGAGGGTTCGCGCAGGGGACCGTGTAAGGTCCGGCCAGGTCCTCGCCACGCTCGATTCCCGGGATGCTGAAAGCCAGAAATCTGCTGCACAATCCGCAATTGATGAAGCGCAGGCCGCCCTGTCGGAAGCGAAGTCCTTACACGGCGGGATTCCGCTCGGGCGGAACTGGCATCGCGGGAGTCGATGGTCGCAGCCTCCGAAGACCGGATCAAACAGGTGGAAGCAAAAATATCCCAGGCAAAAGCGCAGGCAGGACGCACTGAAGTGCTGATGAGCTATACGCGGATACTGGCGCCTGTAAACGGCGTCGTCGTCGAACGGTCCGTGGATGCCGGTGCAGCAATTTTCCCTGGATCGCCTCTACTGGTTATCGAAACAACCGGAAGGCCCCAGGTCCTTGCCAGCCTCCCTACCGAACATGCGGGGCATCTGCGGGTCGGCATGCCGATCCGCCTCAAACCGTCCGATTCCGTTCCTTCCGTGGAAGGTAAGGTTTCGGAAATTATCCCACAGTCCAAACCCGGAACTCACAGCGTCCAGTTCAAGGTCGACCTCCCGCCGGACATTTCCGTAGTCCATGGGCAATACATGAAACTGGAAGTGCCAATCGGGACACGCGATGCGCTGTTGATCGCTCGAAGTGCCATTCGGGAAGCAGGCCAGCTCAAAGGACTGTTCATTGTCGATGAAGGCAACAGGGCATACTTTCGCCTTGTAAAAACCTCACCTTATAATTCAGAGCAATTGGAAATATTGTCCGGTGTTGAAGAGGGTGAATCGATCATTATCGAACCGGACGACAAGATTGCGGACGGAATGCCGGTGGAGATCCAGCTATGAAACAGCCACGCACAGCAGGAAAACTGGCCCTCGCCTTTGTTCACTCGAAACTGACGCCTCTGATTCTTATAGCTTCCATCGCGCTCGGAGTCGCTGCGGTCCTGATGCTTCCGAGAGAAGAAGAACCCCAGATCATCGTTCCGATGATCGACGTTATGGTTTCGTTCCCGGGAGCTTCCGCCCAAGAGGTGGAATCGCGCATTACAGAACCGATGGAACGTCTGCTCTGGGAAATTCCCGGGGTTGAATACGTGTACAGTACGTCAAGCCCTGGAGCGAGTATGGCCATAGTCCGGTTCTATGTCGGCGAGGATGAGGAAAAAAGCATCGTTCGCCTGAACCAGAAGATGTTTGCCAATTTCGACCTGATTCCTCCCGGCGCGTCGCAGCCCCTTATCAAACCGCGTTCCATCGACGACGTTCCTTTCCTAGCATTGACATTATGGAGCCGGGAATTAGACGGTTTTCAGATCCGGCGCGCGGCAGCGGAACTGCGCAATGAGCTGCAACAGGTTCCCGATGTTTCCCACACGGAACTCATCGGAGGACAGAGGCGCACGATGCGGGTGGAACTCGATCCGATCCAGATGGCCGCTTTCGGCGTAAGCGCGATCCACATTCAGGGCATTCTGCAGATGGTGAACAGCGAGCGGCATGCGGGAATCATAACGGAAAACAATCACGCGGTTTCCGTTCACCTGGATGGATTTTTCCAAAGCGCGGATGATCTGAGGAGCCTGGTTGTTGGAATTCATAATAATGCCCCGGTATACCTGAGGGATGTAGCCGAAATCACAGATGGACCGGAGGAACCTGCAGACTACGTCTTCTTTTCACCCGGACCGGCCGCCCATATCAAA
>JARRLM010000321.1:0-3740 GCA_037386985.1 Acidobacteriota bacterium
CCTACTATCACGTTGAAGACAGCCTGGCCAACACCAATGTCCTTTTGTGCTGCCACGCCCTCAGGGAGCTCATGCGCTTCTGCCATCAAGGCGATTTTATCGAGACCCGTGCCCGGTTGAACGATGTTCACTACCATAATGCCTACCGCGACGGCCAGGCAGGTGGTCAGCAGGTACCATGCCACAGTGCGGGCCGTCAAACGGGCTACGGCGGCCCCCTTGAGGCTGCCTATACCGGTAATGATACTGGCTGCGATCAAGGGCACTACGATCATCTTCAGCAGCTTTAAAAATAGGTCCCCTACGGCGGCGATGACCTGGTAGAGAAGGGTCGGCGCCTGTTTGCCGCTTTCAATGGACACAGACCAGGGTATATTGGAAGTATTGAGGAGAGCGCCCAGGATTGCCCCCAGGACCATACCGATAATGATCTGCCAGTAGAGCTTTTTATACCAGGGTTTTAGGTTGTTTCCCGATACTGGATTTTGGGAATTCATTGGACTATTGTGTCCCCGTTTTTTAGGAGAAATCCTTCCCCATTATAACGTTGATAAGCAGGATAAGCACCGCTGCAGGTGCTACAATCCGTATAATCCAGAGCCATATTGTGAAAAGGATGTTTGGTTTGTCGAGACCAAGTTCCTTCATGCAGAATCTATTGCCCAGTTTCCAACCTACAAAGAGTGTGATAAGAAATCCTCCGGTGGGGAGCATCCAGTTGGCTGCTAGATGATCCAGTGTGGCAAACACGCCATCTTTGCCTTCAAAGATACTGAACGAAGACAGTACCTCATTTGCGCCGAAGGATAGAGCTGCGAGAATTGACCCGATGAATACGACAGACGTCATAACTACAGTCGCCTTTGGCCGTCGCCAGCCTGCAAAGTCGATCATCAGGGATGTTCCGACCTCGCCCAGAGACATTGTAGATGTCAGGGCTGCAAAGGCAACCAGTACGAAAAAGAGGGGGGCAAGCACTATTCCACCCGACATTTCAGTATAGAAAAGATCCGGCAGGGTGATAAAGAGCATTCCTACGGTCGAGCCGGAGACATGGCTTTCCAAACTGGGGACGGAAAAAATTATGGTGAACATTGTTATGCAGGCAAGAAGAGCAACGATGGTATCGAGCAGCACGACCCACAAAGCCGATCTGACAATGGACTCCTTTTTACCGAGATAGGATCCGTAGGCTACCATGGCTCCTAATCCGAGGGATAATGTAAAGAATGCATGGCCCAAAGCTTCGAGAAATCCTTCATCGCTGAGTGTGGAAAAATGCGGAATGAAAATTTTCGTCAGGGCTTCGTTTCGCCCTTCCATAGTCAGGGCTGTACAGATCAGATACAGAAGGATCGCGAGCAGCACCGGCATCAGGACCTTTGTTGCTTTTTCAATGCCGGCGCCGATTCCACGATATACGATAAATGCCGTAAGCAGGGTGAATCCAAGAGCGAGACCTATCTGTAACGGACCGTTGGATAGAAACGTTCCGAACTCTGCTTCTCCGGGAGCCGTATAGCCATGAATAGACCACTCCAGACATTGCACGAAAGAACGGAGGGACCATCCGGCGATCACCATGTAATAGGCCTGGATTACGGAGCCTGACGCTACCCCGAGCCACCCCGGGAAGGACCATTTTTTCCCCCCCAGCTTGGTAAATGCCGGGACGGGGCTGAGTTGTGTTGCGCGGCCGATCAGGATCTCGCTTATCATGAGGGGAAGTCCGATGACGAAAACCGCCAGGAGGTAAACAATGACAAAAGCTCCGCCGTTGTTGTGCCATGTGATATATGGGAACTTCCATAAATTTCCGAGGCCTACAGCGGATCCCGCTGCAGCCAGTATGAAACCGATTCGGGATCCCCAGTTGTCTCGTCCATTAGCCATATTAAAATTTCCTTTATATCAACTATGACCCCGCACGGTGGCGCATAAAGCGTTCTGCTTTTTTTACCACCTGATTCCGCGTGTTCCCGAACTGTCGTTTAATGAAATTCATGACTTTGGTTTTAGGGCCTATTAAATCAAAGAACCCGTCAAAAGCATCGATAGCCTGGCCGATTGCCACGTTGCGGCACTCCGGAGACGGGATGCCCTTATTCAGAAAATTTGCATTTTCCACTTTGAGAATTTCCCCTGTTATCGAATCAGCCAGCATGGGCTTGGCACGGGCGATTTTTACGGAACTGCCGATGATATTCGCCGCCGTAACCAATGCCGGGCCCTTAATCGGAGCATAGTATTTCCTGAAAATATCTTCGAACCGTTTCTGCGAGTCGACGGCGGTCAGGTTGGCTAATGTCATAATGGCGCCCCACTTCAGGAAGCTGTTGTCAGAATCCAGGAGTCCGGTGAAGACATTGAAATACGGGTAGATCAGCGCCGGGCGTTTTTCGGAGACGCGGCGCAATACTTTTTCATAGGCGTACTTTTTCGAACTTTTTTCGATTTGCAGGGCATCGACCACCAAAGAAACCAGATTTCTGTCCCCTATCAGTTGAGCGGCAACTGCGTCGATGTCCGCTCCTTTTGTCCCAAGTTGCTCCAGAATGTTTTTCTGTGTCATGTCTGAAAAAAAGTTTCTATCTCACATGTCCTGGAACCGGAGTCCAGTTTAAAAAAAGAAATGCGCCAGCACTGCAGCAATAATGAGGGATAGAACCGCTCTCTCCAACATAATGATCACCAGGTTCCTGATACTTAAACGTACATCGGTCGCCAGAACACAGGGAATGGAACCCGAGAAAAAAAGGATCAGTGAAATAGACACGATGCCTACAACAAATTTCGAAATCAGGGCGACTCCTTCGGTACCTGCTACAATCGCTGAAGGTATGAACATCTCAGCTCCGGCAATGGCCGTTGCTTTTGCGACGACGGCCGGATCAGGAATTCGGGTTAAATGCGTAAAAGGGTAGAAAATGTACCCGATATAATCGAACACTGGCGTTGTTTTCGCCAGCACAAAGGAAATGAGGCCAACGGATATTATTGTGGATATCAGCCTGCAATTCATGGCCATTCCGTCTTTCAAATTGCTCCAGATGTTTCTGTGAAGCGAATCGGATTTTCCTGCTGCGGCAAGTCCCTCCCGAACCGCGTTAGCGAGCAGATTCCCTCCTAGTTTACGTTCGGGGTGGCCTACATTCTGAAAATACTTATTTTTAATGGAAGTGATAGGATACACCCTTGCTGAAATTGCCGTGACCAGGTAAGTGACGAGTAGCGTTGTCCAGAAAAAAGTGTTCCAATATCCCATCAGTCCGAGAGTTTTCGCGACAATAACCATGAAACTGGCGGATACACTGGAAAAACCGGTAAGGATGATGGCGGCTTCTCTTTCCGTATATTTCCCTTGCTTGAATATGCGGTTGGTCAGAAACATTGCAATGGCAAAGCTGCCGACAAACGAAGTTAATGCATCCACGGCTGCTCTTCCCGGCAATTTCCATACCGGGCGCATGATCGGGCGTGTCAGTACTCCTATGAATTCCAGCAATCCGTAGCTGATAATGAAAGTCAGGAATATGGATCCTAGAGGCACAATAATGGCAACGGGGACGGCAACCTTTGTCCATAAGAAAGGAAGGACATCGTCCTGCATCAGCCACTCCGGCCCGAAGCGGAAGTACGCCATGAATCCTGCCCCAATGCCGAACAACTTGAGGAAGGAAAGGATTTTTGTGACAAGATCGCGGTTCCAGCTCTTGTCGTAAAAGGGAAGAATTCCGCCG
>JARRLM010000322.1:0-3736 GCA_037386985.1 Acidobacteriota bacterium
GCACCATCCCAGGCAACCCCGATGACAGGCCCTTCCAGCTGATTTTCAGCCATACAGGCGGCTACATGAGCATAATGATGCTGCACAGGGAAAACGGGCATACCGAATGCCTGCGCAAATTTTGATGAAGCGTAATCAGGATGCATATCTGCAGCAACCCTGACGGGATTGAAACAATACAGGCCGCGGAAACTTTCAATTCCCTTCTCAAAAGCTTCCAATGCCTCCCTGTTTTCCAGATCCCCCATATGCTGACTGACAAAGATATTGTTGTCGATGGATACGGCCACGTTGTTTTTCAAATGGCTTCCCACGGCCAGGATGCCCGGCAGGACCTGTTCAGACGGAATCGGCAGCGGCGCATACCCACGGGCTCTACGCAGGACAAGTTCTCTGCCAAGTATGAGCCGGACTATGGAATCATCCACGTGCCGTAGAATGGGACGATTGTGTACGAGAAATATATCCGCTATCCCTGAGAGACGGGTCAATGCGTCGGCCTCATCGGTACAGATCGGCTCATCGGAAATATTTCCGCTGGTCGCAATAACGGGGATACAAAGTTCCTGCATCAAAAGATAATGCAGAGGTGTATAGGGGAGCATCACTCCAAGGTAAGGGTTGCCTGGAGCTACCGAGGGAACAATGGTCTGCGGGGAAGGATAATTTTTACACCGTAGAATTACTATCGGAGACTCGGGCGAGGTCAGAAGACGCGTCTCAAGCCCGGATATTTCACAGTCGCTGCCGATCCGGTCGATCGACGGATACATCAGAGCGAAAGGTTTCTCCTCACGGTGTTTTCTAACACGGAGTGTTTCGACAGCCTCCTCATTGCAGGCATCGGCAAAAAGATGGAATCCCCCAAGCCCTTTTACAGCGACAATCTTACCCTGAAGGATTGCCTCGGAGGCCAGCGCGAGTGCATCGTTGCAATCAGCAAGCACTTTACCGGAAGGATCCCAGAGTTCCAGTCTGGGTCCGCATACGGGACAGGCATTGGGTTGAGCGTGAAATCGCCGGTCCCGGGGATTTTCATATTCCTGCAGGCATTCGGAACACATCTCGAAGGATTTCATGGAAGTGTTCGAACGGTCGTAGGGCAGAGATTCTATAATCGTGAATCGAGGACCACAGCGGGTGCAGTTGGTAAACGGATACCGATAACGTCGATTGTTCGGGTCCGATACCTCCAGAAGGCACTCCGGACAGGTTGCGATATCGGGAAGTACCAATGCACTCCGAACACCCCGCCTGTTGCTGTCCCTGATTACAAAATCCTTGAAACCGGCCGGATCCAGATACGAAAACTCCAGGCTCTGGATATAGGACGGCTTAGGCTTTTCATCTTGAAGCCGAATAAGAAAAGATTCAAGATCTGTCTGCCGGCCCTCCACCTCCATTAAAACGCCCCGGGGGGAATTCATCACCCAGCCTTGCAGTTTCATTTCAGATGCGATCCTGTATACGAAGGGCCTGAAGCCGACTCCCTGCACTGCACCACGGATCGCAACCTGTATCCTTTGAATCACTATAGTGAATAATCCTTCTTCCTCAGCCAGTTGCACCAATCGGGTATTCCCGTACCCGTGATACAGGAGATCTCAAAAATCTTAAGAGCGGGATTGATTTTAAGGGCGTTATTCCGGAGAACATCCAAATCGCACGGGAGATAGGGTATCAGATCGATCTTGTTCAGCAGCAGAACGGAAGAATTGCGGATTATAGCCGGATATTTCAGCGGTTTATCATCCCCCTCGGTGGTACTCAGAACAACCACCTTCATCGCTTCACCGAGGTCATAATTTGACGGGCACACCAGGTTCCCGACATTCTCGATAAACAGCAGTTCAACAGAGGCCAAATCCAGCTTTTTCAGCGCATCCCGGACCAGGTTGGCCTCCAGGTGACATCCTCCAAGCGTGACAATCTGCACCACGGAAACACCATATTGTGCAACACGCTGTGCATCCAGATCGGTCTGAACATCCCCCTCTATAACCGCAAATTTCATTTCCCCCCGCAGTTCCTGGAAAGTCTTTTCCAGGATGCTGGTTTTGCCGGCGCCGGGAGAACTGACCAGATTAAGCGCATAAATCCCGTGTTCTTGGAATAGCTGTCGATTCCCGACCGCAATCTGATCGTTTTTCTCAAGCACTTTCCGTTCAATGGTTATGATGCTCATAGGACCTCGTTTCAATCGTCCGCCAGTTCTATATCTACAATCTCCAGTTCATTCCCGGAAAGAACTTCCAGGTTGAGGCTTTTGCAGGCCGGGCAGGAAAAAACAAAATCATCAACGGTGAATCGATGCCGGCAGTCCTTGCACATGGAAACCATAGGTATTTTTTCTATTACCAGGCCCGCCCGCTCCATCCGTGTCTCACTTAAGAGTGCGCTGAAACAGAATTCGAGGGAATCGGGCACGACACCGGAAAGTTGTCCTATGCGAATCCGGATTCTTTTTACGGCCGCTTCCTGATCCGGTGGAATGGACTGCTGCACGATTTCCAGGATATTCCGGGCAATACCAAGCTCATGCATCGGGGCGACCCCATTTTCCTGAAACAGCCTCTTGATGCGAAAATCCGCTCATAAAAATTCTTTGTGCAGTTCTGTGCTTCTCCCTCTTGTACGATAATCAGAATACCATATGAAGGCGGCACCTAGCAGTCCGGGTTGGAAACAGAATTGCAGCAATATTTTCAGAAACGAATCCATGGGAACAAAGTCGGCTTTGTACAGCCGGATATGATACACGCACCCGAAACACCATAAAAGCACCAGGAAGCGAGTTCCAGATAAGGCCATCGGTCTGTACAATATAAACCGGTGTTTCATACCTTGAACAATATTTCAGACGCAAGATCCGATTGAATCTGAAACCTTGGCGCGATACTTTAATCCAATGAATAGTAAGATGAATTTGGACTGATGGAAAACGACAAATTCAAAGAAAGGGAGATGCATTATGAGATTAAGGCCCATCATTTGTTCGGCAGTATCCGCCATATTGCTCCTGGGAACCGTGGCTTCAGCCGACCAGATTATTCTCAGGGACGGGACAACATATTCGGGCAAATTCATTCGAGGTGATTCCAGAACGGTGGATTTCAGAGTTCTGGGAAGAACCGAAAATTTCCAAATCTCCGATATCGCACGGATAGTTTTTGAAGATCTGCAACCTGCTCCTGCAGGAGAAACCCGCGGCGCAGTTCCCGCGCCTGCGCCGGCCACTCAGGAGGCCCCGCCGCCAGAGCCGGAAATAGTGCAGTCCGCTCCGCCCAAACAGGAATCGCCATACCTGAACGAAACTGATTCCACGATAACCTTTCCGGCCGGCACCCCGATTGTTGTACGAACCACAACAACAATCGATACGGATCGGAACAGGGTCGGTGACGTATTTGACACCATTCTTGAAGAACCGCTTAAAAGCAACGGTTATGTTATTGCCGACCGCGGCTCGATAGTAAAAGGGAGGATTGCATACGCCAAGGAATCCGGCAAACTAAGCGGACGTTCCCAATTACTGCTGGAGCTGACGGAGTTGACTGCCAACGGCAAAACCTATTACCTGCGTACGTCAGACTATATCCAGGAAGGATCGTCCAGAGGGCAACGTACGGCCGCGACCGTTGGAGGGACCGCAGCTCTCGGTGCAATCATAGGTGCTATTGCGGGAGGAGGTAAGGGAGCCGCGATAGGCGCCGCCGCCGGCGCCGGCGCCGGCACA
>JARRLM010000323.1:0-3723 GCA_037386985.1 Acidobacteriota bacterium
GCCTGCAGGACGGATCCTATTTCAAGCATCGACCTGGGGGACACTCCCGCCGCCGCTCCCATTCCATAAAAGATCTGACTGGCTTGGAAATAATGAGGGTTCTCGGTGATGAGGTCCGTAACAGGGCCATCCAAACGATTGAATTTTCTCCAGCAGTCGAGTTGCTGATGGACGAAAAAGGTCAGTGTGCCGGAGCAATATTAACAAATTTTGACAACAACCAGTCCCTCGTGGTGAAAGCAAAGGTAACCATTCTGGCTACCGGCGGGATGGGACGAATCCATCCCCTGGGTTTTCCGACCTCGAACCATTACGGTGCGACCGCAGACGGATTGGTGATGGCGTATTGCACCGGTGCGAAGATGATTTTTGCCGAATCGGTGCAATACCATCCCACCGGATCGGCATGGCCCGAGCAAATTCTTGGATTGCTGATCTCTGAGGCGGTTCGCGCACAGGGCGCTCAGGTACTCAATGTGGACGGCGAGATGTTTGCAGCATCCCTGGAAACCAGAGACGCTTTGGCGGCGGCCATTATCCGAGAATGTGGCGCCCGGGGAAAGGCGGTGCAGACCAACACGGGGATGCATGGAGTCTGGCTGGATACGCCGTTGATCGATATTATTCATGGGCCGGGGACGTTTAAGCGCCGGTTTGCCGGCATTTACGCCCGGTTCAAGGAATATGGTATCGACCCGGTGAATGAGCCGATCCTGGTCTATCCGACCCAGCACTACCAGAATGGCGGTCTTGTCATAAACCCGAACGGGGAGTCCGTCGTTCCCAATCTTTATGCGGCCGGCGAGGTCTCCGGAGGCGTTCACGGGCAAAACCGGCTTGGATCCAATTCACTGCTCGACATCTTCGTGTTCGGTCGTCGGGCCGCAAAGCATGCTACGGAGAAAGCCAGCCGGGTGAAGGTCGGCAAGTTGACATTGGCGCACGTTGATCATTTTTCAAGGGAACTCAAGGCTGCAGGTATCAGGACAGGGATTCGGTCTCCGATGCTGCTGCCGGACTATCGTTTTGAAAAAGCCCTGACCAATATTAAACACGTCTGATACCGCAAAGACGTTAAGGAATTATGGAAATGAGAAATGTCGAAAAAGTTCAGATGATCCCTATTTACATCATGGGGAAAAAATATAAAGTGCCCCTGGGCCTGACCATAATGAAAGCGCTTGAGTATTCAGGCTATCAATTGAAGCGCGGTTGCGGATGCCGGGGAGGCGTCTGTGGCGCTTGTGTCACGATATATCGCAGAGAAGACGAATATAAGTGGAAGATTGGTCTGGCCTGCCAGACAGTTGCAGAGCCTGACATCTTTCTGGTCCAGCTGCCCTACGTCCCTGCACACAAAGCATCATATGATATCAGAGCTATCGAGACTACAGAAGAGCAGGTGTCGGCGCTGTATCCCGAACTGATGCGCTGTATGGGCTGCAATACGTGCACGCGCTCCTGCCCGATGGAGCTTTCGGTCATGGATTATATCTCGGCCACCTTACGGGGGGAGTGGCAGACGGTGGTGAAGTTGTCAATGGATTGCATCATGTGCGGCATGTGTGCGGCAAGGTGCCCCGGCGAACTGGCACCGTTTAATATCGCAATGTTGGTGCGCAGAATGGTTGGAAAGTCCGCTCACAAGACTCCGCCAACGGTCGCACAGAGACTAAAGGACATCGAATCAGGCGTTTATAAGGAAGAGTTGGACAAGCTTAAAAAATTGAACAAAGAACAGTTGCTGCCCTACTATCAGGAATTTCAGAAAACCAAAGGGGAGGCGGTCTGATATGATTCGATTGGAAACGCCTTTGACAGTCGAGCAGACTGACTCAATGCAGATCGGCGATCAATTTGAAATCTTCGGTCGGGTATTATGCGGCCGCGATGCAGTCTTGCCGAGGATCATTCGTTGTATTCGCAAGGGAGATCCCGGTGTTGAGAAATTAGAGCTGGTTGGAGCCGTCATTTTCCATACAGCCGTGAGTCCGGCCGGTATAGGTCCGACGACAAGCAACAAGGCCGAAATTGAAGAAAGCATTCCCGAACTGGCGGCTGCCGGTGTCCGAATTCATCTGGGAAAGGGTTCTCTGGGTCGTGAGACAATCAAGAGCTTGGCGGCGAACCACTCAATTTTTGCGGTTACGCCACCGTTAACAGCACTGTTTTCCCATCGAATTACCGCCACTGAAGTTTTAGCCTACCCCGAGGAGGGAATGGAGGCGCTGTTTGCAATTAAAGTCGAAGGGTTACCGGGCATCGTCGCCGCAGCCCACGGTCGAAATATTTTTAATAAATAGCGTTGCGGAGATTTGTCAATGATAACGGAAAATGAAATTCGAGAAGCGGTGAAATCATGTCTCGTAGAGGCTGGCACCACCTATCGACGAGATCAGTTCGATGCATATGAACGTGCAATTGGGGCCGAAAAAGAAACCTACTGCCGTTGGGTTTTGGAGCAAATTCTCGAAAATGGCAGAATTGCCAAAGAGGAACAATTACCGCTGTGCGACGATACCGGCATTCCCCACGTAATCATTGAAGTCGGAGAAGAATGTGAATTGCCCAAGAAGTGGCTGGCAGCAATAAAGGTCGGAATTGCCGATGGTCTACGTCAGCTTCCGGGACGGCCGATGGCGGTTTTAGGCAATGATATCGAACGCGTCGAACAAAGCCACGGTCTCGATGATGATCCTGCCGGTTTGGCCCCGGCTCCTTTCATTACGCGCTCCGTTGAGGGTAGCCAATTGAAGCTTACGGTTCTGATGCTGGGCGGCGGACCTGAAATTCGGGCAAAGACAAGAAGGATATTTCATCGCCGCAGTATCCGAAATGTACTTGGCGAGGCCGCATCCTGGCTTAAGGAAGAGGTCGGTTCGCTTGGATGCACACCGACGATAATTGCAATGGGGATTGGAAGAAGCCAGGTGGAGGCTTCGGCCCTGATGCTTGAGGCCATGGCAAAGGGGCGCCTGGATCGACAGAATGAGTTGGAAACTTTTGTGACTGCTGAAATCAACGATACGCATGTAGGGCCCCTGGGACTAGGCGGCCATACCACAGCCCTGGGGTGCTTTCTAAGGATAGGTCCTGCCCGGGCCAGTGGAGTACGTATCGTCAGCGCTCGCCCCTGTTGCCTGGTTGAACCGCGCAGAGGAACAGTAACCCTTGGCTAAAAACAGTTAAACAGGACAACCCATGAAAGAACAGCGATGATTCAACTATACTCTCTTTCCAAATCGAAAAATTTACGCCATATACTGGATAACAATAACTGTCCTGTGGCGCGGTTGAGGTTGTTTTCCGATGGTATTGCAACAAACAACCGAATCGTTGAATACGAACCCATTACGGCAGATCGAGGGTGTCTCGCATGTGGCAACTGCGTCGACGCTTGTCCGGTTGTTCGTGAAAAGAGGCGTTTCGTTTTTACCGGCAACCAACGGACTTCCATGTCCTTGGAGAATATCGTCGGGGAAGAATGCCGGCGCTGTTATGCCTGCATCCGTTCCTGTCCCCAGGTCAGCAAGACAACGAAAGAATTCGCCTTTGGCTTCAGGCGGGGAGAGAAGATTGTTCACGCCTTCACTGCGACGCTGATATTCATATTGGCAACGACCGGGATATTTCTATACCATTATAAGGAATTTGTTCCACAAATTCATCAGACGATGATTTCAACACTGCACGTGATCGCCGGGATCATGCTCATGATAATGC
>JARRLM010000324.1:0-3719 GCA_037386985.1 Acidobacteriota bacterium
AATCTGTCCGAAAAGTGGTTTCATAAATGGTTCATCCTTTGAAGAAACTGCGCCATATCAAATATTCCCAGGATCTTTTTCAATGGATACGATGCGATCCACAGCTTTCACAAATCCCTCAAACCGGCCTCTGATTGCCGCATCCGGTCCGAGCTTTGTATCGGTGTCCAGGTAGAGTTCAATCCTGCCGCCCTGGCCGATTTTCTCCACAATACTGTGGTGCAAAATCGTCTGGCGGATATCGGGCATGGGATCCTCCGGTGAGGTATAGGTTACGGCTATATCCTGCTCTGTAAATCTTGATGGAACCGGGGCTTATTATATTCGGAGGGGGTGGAGGGAGAAAGAGAAATTCCTCACGGACAACTTGCCGGGAAGAATCATGTCTTATGAATCTCTCCGGATTTGAGAGTATAAGTTCCAGCTCGTGAGAATAGTCAGAATTGCGATCAAAAGGAACGCGGTAAGAATTGTTGTGTGGTGCCCGTGAGATATCCTGTACAGGCTGAATGCATATTAGATCGGAGGAGCGAGCAGAAGGGTCAGAAAGCTTCCAATCGCGGCTGCGCCGGCCAACGTCCAGCATCGCGGTTTTGTATGGAATCTCCTCCTTTTCGGCACACGATCCAATCCACTCTCGCTAAAACCGTCGTCACTGATAGGGTTTTCGGACCTTATCATCTAGTTGGATACACTCCTTGACAATCAAATATCAAAACGATATCATTATAATATCAAAAAGATAGTAGAAGGAGGCAACGCTGTGGTTAAAGAAACTGAATTCAAGCCTATATCAGGGTGGATCCCTTTTTTTGTATTCTGGATTATTCTACTGGGTGGACCTTTTGTAATTGCGGGTTTGTATGAATTGGGAAACTTTGAATTTATCCCTTTGATTGTTTTGTGCATGCTTGCCGATCTGATTTGTGCGTGCGGCTTTATGATCATCCAGCCCAATCAGGCTCGGGTCATGCTCTTGTTCGGAAATTACAAGGGGTCGGTCAAGACTGCCGGGTTTTATTGGGTGAATCCGTTCTTTTCCAAGAAGAAGGTTTCACTTCGTATTCAGAACTTCGAGACCGGTTCGGTTGTGACTCCGGCGAGCAAAGATGCGTCCGGAAAAACTATTGCAAAATCGCACTCGGCCGGACATCCGTCAAAAGTAAATGACAGAGATGGGAACCCTATTGAAATCTCGGCGGTTGTTGTCTGGAAAGTGGTGGATACGGCTGAAGCTCTCCTTGAAGTTGATAACTATGATGACTTTGTCGCTGTTCAGAGCGAATCGGCGCTGCGGAACCTTGCCTCCCGCCATCCCTATGACAGTGAGGATCATGAAGTTTCTTTGCGAGGGAACACGGAAAGCATCAGTGATCAGCTTCGCAGCGATATTCAGGAAAGGTTGAATAAGGCAGGAGTTGAGGTGTTGGAAGCCCGACTCAGTCACTTGGCTTATGCGCCCGAAATTGCTGCTGCAATGTTACAGCGGCAGCAGGCACAGGCGGTGGTAGCAGCCCGTACAAAGATCGTCGAAGGAGCCGTCGGCATGGTAGAGATGGCGCTGGATCGACTTTCAGATAAAGGTATTGTTCCATTGGATGACGAGAGACGCGCGGCCATGGTCTCGAATCTGCTTGTCGTTCTGTGCAGCGGAGGGCATACCCAACCGGTAGTGAACACCGGCACCTTGTACCACTGATGCTTGCCGGCAAGTATGAATCAAGGGAAGGAGAGAGCCCGGTGACCAACCGCGGATCCTTTTTATTACGTACAGATCCCAAGATTCTGGAGGCGCTGCGCCGATGGTCTCGCGATGAGTTGCGCAGTGTAAACGGCCAGATTGAGTACGTTCTCCGCCGTGCTCTTGCCGATGCCGGCCGTCTTCCGAAAGATCGACATGCTGTGTCGGAGAAGCGCGTTGAGAATTCAGACCGATAAAGAATCGTGTTTAGGTAGACACAACCACTTCCGGAACATACATTGAGATTCTCCCGAAATGCCCCTGCTGTGTCGGCGGGAAACTCACTGTATTCAACTCAGGCCAACTGGAGCCAAAATTAAAGGCGTAGAATTCCGCGCCGGATTGCCGTTACGACAGCTTCCGTTCGATCCCTCACTCCCAGCTTATTATGGATATTCAAAACGTGTGTTTTCACCGTTCCCTCGCTGATGAACAACAAGCCGGCGATCTCTTTGTTCGATTTTCCTGCAGCGATCAACCTTAATACTTCAACCTCGCGTGGCGAAACCGCTGCACCCGCCATTGCGCGGCCGGCCAATTGAGCCGAAGCGTGCTCTGATACATGACTCCCGCCGGCAGCTATCTTGCGAATAGCATTCAGTAAGTCTTCCGTAGAGCAGTCCTTCAATAGATAGCCCTTTGCACCACTTTCCAAAGCGCGGAAAACATCCTCATCGCCGTCGTAGGTTGTGAGTACCACGATTAAAGCATCCGGAGACCCTCTGCGAATTTCCACAATGGCTTCGACGCCATCCATTTCGGGCATGGCCAAATCCATTAGAACCAGATCGGGTTTCAGGTCAAGAAATTTCTCAACGGCCTGTCTGCCATTTTCCGCTTGACCGGCTATCGTTATGTCGGGTTCAGACTCCAACACTGCAGCGAGTCCATCCCGCATCACTTCATGGTCGTCGGCAATCAAAATACGAATGGAATCAGACATTTGGAATCCTCACTAAAACTTGAGTTCCACCGTCCTGAATATTGAGAATGCTCAATTGACCATTGAGTTCTTTCGCGCGTTCTTTCATGCCTTTTACTCCAAAGCCTGACGAATCTCCTTCTATAATACCCCGACCGTTATCCTGAATGTCCAGTTCCACAAAACCAGCCTGGTATGAAAGCCCTAGAAGAATTCGGTTTGCTCCCGAGTGGCGCACCGCATTTGTCATCGCTTCCTGTGCAATCCTGAGCAGATGTGTTTCCCGTTGTTCGCTCAATGCGTAGGGAGTCCCTTCCAATTTTGTTACCAGCACGATTCCGGAATCAGCCGTAATCTGCCTCCCGGCATACTCTATCGCGTCCAGCAAATTGCCATGAGCCAAAGAGCTGGTTCGTAAAGCTGCTACCGACCGCCTTGCCTCTTCAAGACTTTGACGGGCGAGTTCCCGGGCCTTCTCCAAATGATTCAACGTGGCTTCAGAGGCTTGTGATAATCCTTTTTCAGCTGCATTTAATTGCATCATTATGCTCGTGAACCCCTGTGCAAGGGTATCGTGAATGTCACGTGCAAACCGTGTTCGTTCAGCAACGATCGCATTACGTTGCTTTTCTTCAGCCATTCGGCTTACCTCCAACAGCCGTTCCAGATAGCGGGAAAAAAGCTCAACCAAATATGCGGCAATCAAATAGATCACACACCAGCCGACAATGGTCTCCCATTGGCTGCTGAAATCATCCCCACGGATTCCAAGAACAAGAAGAATGATCCCGGAACAGATAATGGTCCAGACACGAACGAAATACGCCCCAACCAGCAATCCAGCAACCAGGATGGTTAATACCAGGGGCGCTCCCAGCAGGACGATGCCTCGATACTGCATCTGTGTAAACGCCGCGGCGTGGCTGAGCCCAATCAGCAAAAACAGCGTACCCACCCGTGTTTTGCGATTGCGAACACACCAAATCGACACGAGGATAAATCCTGCCGGTTCCAGAGTTGTCCAAATGAATGCCCTGAACTCAATTCTCTCAAAAA
>JARRLM010000325.1:0-6095 GCA_037386985.1 Acidobacteriota bacterium
GCTCTTGTTATAATAATTCTGTGTTGTGCTGTTACGGCGTTCGGAAGATTTAAGGCCAAGCGAATTAAGGATAAAAAGCCGGGGCAATTCCAGTGCATGACAACCGTTTCCGGAGTAACGTATGCCGCAGACCTTTTGCTCGAGGGAAAGGATCAGAAGAAATATTTTTACGATGCGCTTACACCATACAACATCATAGCCGTCCGGCTGGCTGTTTTTAATGATGGGAAAGAGGAAGTTATTCTGCCGCTGAATAATCTGCGTCTTATTAGTGCGGAGGGTTTTGAGTTTATTCGTGTCGATCCGGAAGCAGTTGCACAGGCGGTTATGGGAGAGAACCCCATTAATATCCTTGAGGAGCCGGGCAGAACGCGAGTTGGAATAGGGGGCGGCTCTCTTCCTCCTTACGATCCCAACGATCCTCGCTATGATCCCAACGATCCTCGTTACGATCCTAACGACCCCAGGAACCGCGGTCGGTATCCGCCGGACAACTATCCCGGAAGCTATCCATCCGGAGGCCCATTGGGAGGCCCCGGAATTGTGCTGAATCCGGGAGGAGGCGGGAGTATCGATAGCATGGAAAGTGAAAGTAAACTGGTTGCGGTGGATTTCCGCAATAAAGCGCATACATCCGATCCCATTATATGCACCCTATGCCGTGATCGATTTCTCTACTTCTCCATACCGGAAAAACCTGCAACAAAAGAGGGTATCGTACTCATCCTGCCCGTCAGCAAGGGTATCCCCAGGGAAGTCGTCCTCAAGTTTTAGCCGCAAAAACATATTCACAACTTTATCGGCCCTTTCTTCCACATTCATGATCCCAATGACAAATACAAGAAGAGAAACTATATTAAACCTTCAGGCAGACATGGGAAATGGGATGGCCTATCCTATTTGGGGCAAAACTGGTATAGAATTGAAAGCCGGCGATCAGGATACTTCCCCTTTTCTAAGAGTTTGAAAATGCTATTGGAAAGCAACATTACTGCCGCCTACGGCGTCCATTGTTCGGATAACTGAAGACTGATAGGAGCATAAAATGAACAACGAACAATTTGCGGTTGCTATAGCCTTTCATGGCCACACATGCCCGGCCATGCCGTTGGGATATCGTGCCGGGGAAGCCGCAATGCGGGCACTTGGTGTTGAACCTTCCAGGGACAAGGAGCTCCATGCCATCGTGGAAACGGGCAAGGGACATGCGGCGGGGTGTTTTCTGGATGGGATCATGTCGTCTACAGGTTGCACCTATGGCAAGTCCAATATCGAAAAACTTTACTATAACAAGATGGCATTCACTCTGATCGATATGGAAAAGGGACGTGCCGTGCGCGTGCGGCTGAAGGATGAGTTTTTCGGGAATATGCTGAACTCGCCGTTTGTTGCTCAGCGCAAGCGGGGGGTCTTGCCGCAGGATATTCCGGCTGAAATAGCAAATCCGCTGATAGCGAAGGTACGGAACATGCCGGAAGAGATGTTTCTGGAAATTGGCCCGGTGACGAAGTTCGAGGCGACCAAAGGCAAGGGTTGTTTCGATACCAAACTCTGCGCACAATGCGGAGAGCGGGTTTTTGTAGACAAATTAACCGAAACAGACTCGGGACCGGTCTGTATTCCTTGTCAAAATAAGGGCTAGGGGGGCTCTGTTCTGATGGGACAGATTCTGGTTCTGATGCTGGTTTTTCTGCTGGTATCGATCCTCTTTTCGATGCTCGGGCTGGGTGGCGGCATTCTGTATGTGCCGATCCTTATCTTTGCCGGGTTCGGTATGGCCCAGGCTCCGGGAATCAGCCTTATCCTGATCATGGCAACATCGCTTGCCGCCCTCTTTACTTACTCGAGAAACCGGAAGGTGGATTGGAAGCTGGCCATGGTGATAGATCCGCCGACCGATATCATGGCTTTTATCGGTGGATATTGCAGCGCCCTGATTCCGGAGGCGGTCTTACGGTCAATGCTGGTCATTGTCCTGCTGATTGCCGGAACTTAGATGCTGCGCAATACGAGCACCGGAAACGTTCCCGACAGCGTCGACAACCGTTGGTGGCGCTGGCCGCGCAATTTCAACGGTGAACATTACAGCGTCAATCTGCCGCTGGTTCTGATGACTACGGCGCTGATCGGCCTGATCTCCGGAATGCTGGGAATTACCGGCGGCATCATCAAGTTACCGATTATGGTACTTCTCTGTGGCGTACCTATGGACATAGCTGTGGCAACCTCAACTGTGATGGTGGCGGCCACCGCCATCTCGGGGCTGTTGGGGCATGCCATGAATGGACAGGTTGACTGGAAGGTCGGATTACTGCTCGCCGGAGCGGCCGTTGTAGGCGGCTTCCTGGGAAGTCGGATTTCCGTCTCGATGGATAAGTCCAGGTTGAGGAGATGGTTTGGAATTGTAGTCTACATGGTCGCCTTGCGGATGATCAGTCAACTGATATGGTAATTTAGAATCGGTTCGGCCCTGGATTTCATTGCAGCCCTCGAATACACAGGCTCCGGAGGTAACCCCTGACACTGTGTACGCTGTCGACACTTTGGCCATGACCTTCGAAGTCTGCTTACGACACACAGCTAAAGATCGCTCGCGTCGGTGACCTCATCGTCCCAGAAGTTTGGCGGCATCCATCGGGCGATTTTATCCTCCTACAGACAGGGTTTTCTCTCCGGAAGTTGTATTAAAAAGAACAAGCCCGCTTATGCTGGCGTCCCGATGTGTTTCGGTTACCGTGAGACTTTTTTCTTTAGGGCCTTCACAGTTGGAGCCGTTTTCTTGGCAACCGCTTTTTTCGCCGCTGTGGTTTTCTTCGCGACCGCTTTTTTCGTCGCTTTGGCTTTCTTGGCAACCTTCTTTTTCGCCGCTGTAGCTTTCTTCGCGACCACCTTTTTCGCCGTTGCAGCCTTCTTGGCCGCTACCTTTTTCGTCGCTGCGGCTTTCTTGGCGACCACCTTTTTCGCCGTTGCAGCTTTCTTGGCAGCTACCTTTTTCGCCGCTGTGGCTTTCTTGGCAACCCTCTTTTTCGCCGTCGCAGCCTTCTTCGCAATTTTTTTGCCAGCGGCTTTTTCCGTCTTCGCAACTTTCTTCACAACTTTCGCGACCCTCTTTTTTGCATCCTTTTTCATTGTCATGCTCGATTCTCCTTCGGGGGATAGGAAGAACGAAGTCCCGTTTTTAGGAGTTCTTTCCCTGTCAGGGCCCTATCCGTGGTTTCTTATCAGATGTATCATAATAAACTTTAAGCGTTTTTGATTGTGATTTTATATCAATTTTTTAAAACCGTAGAATTTTGCACAAATCCATTCTTGAAACCGTACCTACCGGGTGTTCTCATTTTTGCACCTCCCAACCGCGAATCATTCCATGCTGAGAACAGGTCGCTCTGCGCAGGCAGGCAAAACTCAAATGGAAATTGGCTGCTGTGCTCAGGTGTTGGGACGGGAACAGATGATCTCATACCTCGGCGGGCATCGTGGGAAATCCCTTTTTCGTCCACTCTTCAAAGCCTCCCCTGAGAGCCATGACGTTCCGGTATCCCTGGTCATGCAGTGCCCGCGCCATCCTGGCGCTTGTCGCCTCATTCGGTCAGGTGCAGTAGAGAACAATCTTTTTCTCCCTGGGCAGCAAGCCCGCAAGCATTTTGAAGTCTCGGGGAGATATCCGCCGGGCGCCCGGCAGAATCCGTCCGGATTCCAGGTAGTCGCTGCGATCTCCTGCTGCAGGGCCTCCGCATCGATTCGCGGAATCGCGTAGTGCCTGCTCAGGTAGTGACGATAGGCGATTCTGAAGACGACATAAAATCCGAACATGAGTATCACCAGTATCAACAACGTGTACTGCACTTGGGTCAGGTGGGAAAGTACGTTTCTGCCGAAAAAAAGACCCAGGCCCATACCGGCGCTGATCCATATGAAGCATCCGACGGCATCAAGAAGAATATAGCGCAGTGGGCTCATTCCCATGATTCCCGAAAGAGGGGGGACCAGCGCATTAACGCCGGGAACAAGTTTCGCAAAAAGAATCAGGACAACGGAGCGGTGGTGGAACAAGGACTGGGATCGATCCCTGCACGCATCGGGATTGAGAGTAAAACGGCAGATGAGGTTCAGGGCCCTTATTCCGATTCGTCGCCCCAGCCAGAACCAGAATTGGTCTCCCGCCAGAGCTCCGGTTAAAGCCCCTACGATGATCGGAGGCCAGAAGAGGGAATCTTCGACGATCAGGCAACCTGTAAGCACGAGGAATGGGAATGTCGGAAACGGTACTCCAAGGGTTTCAAGAAATGCCACAATGAAAATCACCATCGGGGCATGATTGCGAAGTATCTCCAATAAGTATTGCATCGATACGGATTCTAGAATTCTTCGACTTCAGCTTCAAGCATTCATCTCTATATTTCTTTATACCAGGGGGAAAAAATATTTGGACGCCTGGGAGAATACATTGACTTCACGACCGGCCGAGGTAACGCCACCCGAGGTGAATACTCCCATCCAGTATGCGTAGAAGCGGGCATGATCTTCATCGATGAATTCAATATGAGGATTCGTCACAACGTGATACATACGATCCACTCTCTCGTCACTCTCATCAGCGGCATCCAATTGCTGCCTGGCATCGGAGACCATTTTTTTCAGCGCATCTCGTCCTTTAACAGCGCTATCTCCTCTGCCGAACTGACCATCCGGCGCGAACAGGGCGGCATACGCTTCCGCATTGCCTGAGTCGAGCGCGTGAATGTAGTCCCACATCAACTGTTCGATCGCCACGCGGTCTTTTGCACGTACCAAATCCTTTTCTGCTGTGCATGCGGTGCAAACAATCAGTACTATGAACACAAATGTTGAGAAAACTACGAGTCGTCTCCTGGTCATATCAATCTCCTTTTGCGCCTGTTTTAAAATTATGTTTGGATCGCGTCAACAAGCTGCCGCAATCCAAAGTGCTAGTGTATAATACACCCACAGTCTATATCCTTAAATTCAAAAGGAGGCACGCATATGAACCACCGTACAGTTCCGGTCACACCGATCCTTTTACTGGCTGGCTTTGTGCTCGCTTCAACTCCCGCAGCAGCCCAGCAGCCTTGCGAAAGTCTGAAGTCCATTAATATTCCGAACATTACCATCACGTCGGTCACAGCCGGCAGTCCAGGATATGAATTGCCCGGCCAAGCCGGTGCCATGGGCAACATGCCTGCAAGAAAAATCCAGGTCCCCTTTTGCAGGATAGAGGCTATTTCAGCGCCGACCAGTGATTCCCACATCGGCCTTGAAGTGTGGCTTCCCGCCGAAGCCGACTGGAATGGCAAATTTCTGGCTGCAGGCAATCCCGGATTCATAGGTTCGCTCTCCAGCGCCGGCCTTGCGGGAATCAGGGAGAGAGGGTATGTCGCCGGTGGTACCGATACCGGGCATGTGGACGCGGGTTTTGAGTGGGCCATCGGCCACCCCCGGAAAAATGGGCGGACTGGGGCTATCGCGCCGTGCATGAAATGGTTGTGTTAACCAAGACAATGGCGGAGAAATATTACGGCAGACCTATTCAATATTCCTATTGGAACAGCTGTCACAACGGCGGCAACCAGGGGCTCAACGAAGCGCAGCGCTACCCTGACGATTTTGACGGAATTGTCGCCAGCGATCCCGCCTTCTGGATATCTCATCTGCAGCCGGGTTCCCTGTACATAAGCTGGGTTGCTTTAAAAGACGGTGTCGACGGTCCCGGCTATATCCCTCCCGCAAAGCTGGCTGTGCTCAACAGGGCGGCGCTGGATGCGTGCGATGCCAACGATGGCCTTGACGACGAGCTCATCGAATTTCCGCCGGACTGCCAATTCGATCCTGCAACCATCCAGTGCGCCGGTCCGGACGGCCCATCCTGTCTTACGGCCTCCCAGGTGGATACGGCAAAAAAGATCTACGCCGGGGCTAAGTTTAACGATGGTACTCCCATATACAGCGGCTTTGAACCGGGGAGCGAACTCACCTGGAACTTCATGGTCGAGAAGGAACCATTCTCGGTCAATCTAGCATATTTCAAAGGTATGGTATTTCAGGATCCTGATTGGGACTTTCGCACTTTCGACGTG
>JARRLM010000326.1:0-3705 GCA_037386985.1 Acidobacteriota bacterium
ACAGGGCATGATCCCGAGGGCTGGAAGGCGTTCAAGCAGGCTCCCGAATACTACGAGTAAAATGCACGAGATTCATACGAAAACCTGCACGGGAGTTCCCCTTGAAGCTGTCAAGTGCATCTCGGGATTTGGCGAGATTAGTAAAGACTATGCTGCATACTTGACCGACGAGTCGAAATATCCCGGGGGCAAGGCAGAAGAGTTGTTTTTTCCTCGAGATGAAGCCGAGCTTTCCATTGTCTTCAAGAAGATGGCTTCCTCGGGGATTCCCGTAACCATTGCCGGGGCAAGGACCGGTCTGGTTGGAGGCTGTGTACCGTTGCGCGGTGCCCTGGTGTCGCTTGAGAGCATGAACGAGATTCATCAAGTCTACTATGATGAATGCGCCGAAGAGTGGCGGGTTCGAGCTCAGTGCGCCGTATCCCTGGCTGAGCTTAATCGCTGCCTCATGTCCGGGAGCTTTGCCTGGATCGAAAAGCATGGAACAGAGGAGATCAGGTCGCAATTGGTTCGATTCAAAAATGATCCGAACAACTATTTATACCCGCCCGACCCAACTGAGCTGAGCGCTTCCCTCGGCGGCACCGTGGCAACCAATGCCTCCGGGGCCAGGACCTACCGGTACGGCGCAACGAGGAACTGGGTTCGCCGGATTAGGGTGATGCTGCCAAACGGCGAGCTACTGGACATTCCACGCGGCAAATATTTTGCCTCGCCGTCAGGCGAATTCATCATTTACGATTCCACGGACAGGCCTCTCTACCTCAAGACGCCTTCTTACAGTCTGCCCGCAACCAAAAACACAGCGGGCATCTTCACCGGGCCCAATATGGATCTCATTGACCTCTTCATCGGTTCCGAAGGGATTTTCGGGGCCGTAACAGCAATAGATGTGGCGTTGCTCAAGCGTGAAGAGAAGATTTCAATTATCCAGTTTGTTGATTCAGATGATAAGGCATTTGATCTGGTTGAAGCGCTGAGGACCCAGAAGGCGATTCCGCTGGACTTCCTGGAACTTTATTCAGAAGAGGCGATAAAGATCCTGCGCGGGCGACAGAAGAAAGATCCCAAAGGGGTCAGCATGCCGCCGATTCCAGCTCACGTGGGGGCGGCCGTCTTTTTCGAATTTTCCTTTCAATCTGATTCGAGCTCGACGGACTACCCGGCTATTGTCGATGCCGTCGGACGATGTGGGGCTGATGTGAGAAACTCCTGGGCTGCATATGAACCGAGAGAACTGAATCGCTTCAAGACCTTTCGCCACATCCTTCCTGAAACTGTCAACGCGCTCATTGCCGAGCGCAAGAAGCAGCATCCCGGACTGCACAAGCTCGGGACGGATCTTGCCGTACCAGGCAATCATCTCCGGGAGATGTGGCGCATTTATACCAAAAAGCTCCGTGCTGCCGGCATGCAGTGGCTCGCCTTTGGGCATGTGGGAGACAATCACGTTCACGTCAACATTTTGCCCCGGGATATGGATGAGCTGAAGCAAGGCCTGGAGCTGTATCGTGAGCTCGCTTTCGAAGCTGTTCGCCTTGGGGGAACCGTATCCGCAGAGCATGGGATTGGAAAGATCAAGGCGCCCTATCTTAAAGCCATGTTCACGACAGAACAGATCCAGCAGATGAAGGATATCAAGCAGACGCTTGATCCATTGGGCATTCTCAATCCGGGCGATATGTTTGTGGTGGGTTTATCATGAAGATTGTGATTTGCGTAAAACAAGTGCCCGAGATTGCCGAGGTGAAGGTGAACCCTGAAACCGGTACGCTGGTGCGCGAAGGTGTCGCTTCCATTCTAAACCCGTTTTGTGAATATGCTTTGGATCATGCGGTTCGAATCAAGTCGGCAATACCTGATGTCACAATTCTCGCCATCTCCATGGGACCTCCACAGGCACGCGCTGCCCTCATGCGATGCCTGGAGCTTGGGGCCGACGAGGCTCTGCTCCTGTGCGACAGAAAATTCGCGGGGTCCGACTCCTGGGCGACCGCCCTTACCCTGGCATCGGCCATCAAGACAGCGGTCGCTGATTTTGATCTCATTTTGATGGGTAAACAAGCCATCGACGGAGATACGGCTCAGGTGGGACCGGAAGTGGCCGAGATTCTGGGTATCCCGCAGATTACCTACTCAGTGGATATGGAGATCAGCTCCAACGGAAAGCGATTGAATGCCAGACGTGAATGCGAGAGTGGCAGTGAAGTTGTGACCGTGAGAATGCCGGTTCTGGTTTCGGCTGTCAAAGGAGAGACGCTGCGCCGATTGCCATCCTTCGCCGAAGTCTTGACGGCACGCAGGAAACCTCTTCGGATGATGAATGCCGATGCCTTACCCCTCCGGGAGTCAGAATTGGGATTGCAGGGCTCCTTTACACAGGTGGTAAAGGTTTTCCCGCCAAGCATCAGGAAATCGGGGCAGAAAGTGGAGGGTCTGGAGGCTGTGGATGCGGCTCGCGTGATGGTTGAATTTTTACGTGCGGAACGCTTCATCTAAGAGCCTGTTTGAAAACCCCGTCTAAGGTCCGCTAACTGCGTTGGAAATGGTCTCAAAATGCTCACGTACTACGTGTAAGCTCCGCTTTTGAGCCCATTTCCGCCTTGTTATCGGGCATGATCCAGGGCTTTCAAACAGGCTCTAATCGGGGGGAATATCATGCTCAAATTCGATCCGAATCGCTGCGATGGCTGCGGCCTTTGTGCGAAGTCGTGCCCGTTCGGCGCCATCACGGTGGCTTACGATCTGGCAGAAGCGAACGAGCTTTGCAATCTGTGCGGGGCCTGCGTTAATGTGTGTCCTCGCAACGCCATAACGTTGAAGAGGAAACAGGCTTCCACGGAAGAGTTGGCCCGATACAGAGGGGTTTTCATCTGGGCTGAATGCGAAAGCCGGGAAGAAAGCCTGACCCCCAAGAAAGTTGTCTATGAGCTGGTGACCCGTGGACGTGCCCTCGCCGATGGACTGGGAGAAGAACTGGTAGCGGTGGTGCTCGGGAATGAACGGCTGTCGGACCTGGGAAGCCTGTCTCAATATGGCGCCGACCGAATCATATGCGCTCGTCACGCCTTGCTGGACAGGTACACCACCGATGGCTTCGCCCATGTTCTGTCAGGTGTCATCGCCAAGGAACAGCCGTCCATCTTTCTGTTTGGAGCAACACCAAACGGACGGGACCTGGCACCGAGAATCGCCGCACGTCTCAAGCTCGGCTTGACCGCCGACTGCACCCGTCTGGAGATCGATGAAAATCGTCAACTGCTGCAGACGCGACCTGCTTTCGGGGGAAATATAATGGCCTCAATCATCACTCCCTATAGCAGACCCCAAATGGCAACGGTGCGTCCTAACGTTTTTCGGGCCGAGCTGGCGGACCCGGAGCGTCCGGTAAGAATTGATGAATTTCCCGTAAGGCTCAACAAAGCCGTTATCCGCACCAGGATAACTGAAGAGACTCAACTTGATCGCGGCGTCGGTGAGAGAATAGAGGAGGCCAAGGTTATCGTTGCGGCGGGACGTGGCTGTCAGGACCCGGCCAACCTGGAGATGCTTCGCATGGTTGCTGAAGAATTGGGCGGCGTCCTGGCGGGTTCCAGATCCATCGTCGAGCTCGGTTGGATTCCCCACACCCTGCAGGGAGGCCAATCCGGCACTACCGTGGCCCCCGATCTGTATATAGCCGTTGGAATCAGCGGGGCCGTTCAG